>JAIESZ010000018.1 GCA_019745615.1 Burkholderiaceae bacterium | reverse complement strand
GTCGGGATGCCGATGCCCAGATTGACGTAAAAGCCGTCTTGCAGTTCCTGCGCAGCACGCGCAGCCATTTGGTCTTGTGTCCAGGCCATGATGGTGTCTCCTCAAACTTTGCGGTCGCGCAGGGTGCGCTTTTCGATGCGCTTTTCAGGCGTCGGGTTGTGAACAATGCGATGCACGTAAATGCCGGGCAGATGCACATCATCGGGGGCGATCTCGCCGGTGGCCACAATGCGCTCCACCTCCACAATGCAGATCTTGCCTGCCGTGGCTGCTGCCGGGTTGAAGTTGCGTGCCGTCAGGTTAAAGCGCAGGTTGCCCGACATATCGGCCACGTCGGCCTTAATCAGGGCCACTTCGGGCAGCAAGGAGCGCTCCATGACGTAGGTCTCACCGTCAAACTCGCGCAGCTCTTTGCCTTCGGCCACCAGCGTGCCCACGCCGGTTTTGGTAAAGAAGGCCGGAATGCCCGCACCACCGGCGCGCAGCTTTTCGGCCAGCGTGCCTTGGGGGGTAAATTCCAGCTCCAGCTCGCCTGCCAAGTATTGGCGCTCAAACTCTTTGTTCTCACCCACATAAGAGGAGATCATTTTTTTGATCTGGCGTGTTTCTAGCAGCTTGCCCAAGCCAAAGCCATCGACACCCGCATTGTTAGAAATCACGGTCAGGTCTTTGACGCCCGAATCGCGCAGCGCATCAATCAACGCTTCTGGAATACCGCACAGGCCAAAACCACCCACGGCAATCAGTTGGCCATCGGCCACCACGCCTTCGAGGGCGGCAGCAGCGGAGGGAAACACTTTGTTCACAACAGTCTCCTTGAGATAGATGGTGGAAGATACTACGTAATCTGTTACGTAGTAACCCCTAAAGACTTCCCCTGCCTTGTTACCCCTTATGGATGTTGATTACCGCCTTGCTTTTGATATGGCTCCAGTGGGGCTAGTGCTGTCGCGCCAGCGCATCATGGTCGATTGCAACCGCCACTTTTGCGAGATGTTTGGTGCCTCGCGTGAGGTACTCATGGGGCAGTCGTTCCGGCTGCTTTACCCCAGTGCCGATGAGTACGAGCGTATTGGCGAGCGGCTGGTGCCCATCCTCAATGCCAAGGGCTATTACTCCGATAGCCGCATCATGCGCCGCTTGAGTGGTGAGATGTTTTGGTGCCAAGTGTCGGGACGGGCGGTAAACCGGCAGGCACCACACGAATCGGGCATTTGGAGCTTTGAGGACATGAGCGCGCAGCGCCCGGTCAAGGCCGATCTGACAGGCCGAGAGCGCGAAGTGGCCGCCCGCTTGCTAGAGGGCCTGACCTCGAAAGAAATCGGCAAAGCCTTGGGTATTAGCCACCGCACGGTAGAAATTTACCGTGCCCGGCTGATGCGCAAATACGGCGCTTCTACCGCTGCCGATTTAGTCCACAAGCTGGTGGCGGGCTGATACGTAGCATTGGCTAACATGGCAACCACCAACAACCAGCCATCACCGGAGACACCCGATGCAACCACGCTACCCTTTCCCTGACCTCAATACCCTGCCTGAAGACATCCGCGCCAAAGTGCTGGAAGTGCAAGAAAAAGCCGGATTCATTCCCAATGTATTTTTGGCACTGGCCCGCCGCCCCGCAGAATGGCGCGCCTTTTTTGCTTACCACGATGCCCTGATGCTCAAGGAGGACGGCAGCCTGAGCAAAGGCGAGCGCGAAATGATTGTGACGGCCACCAGTGCCGTGAACCAATGCCTGTACTGTGTGGTGGCCCACGGCGCTATTTTGCGTATTTACGAAAAGCAGCCGCTGTTGGCTGACCAAGTGGCCGTGAACTACCGCAAAGCGGACATCACGCCGCGCCAGCGGGCTATTTTGGACTTTGCCATGAAGGTCTGCCAGCGCTCGCACGAAATTGAGGACGCTGACTTCACGGCCTTGCACGCCCACGGTCTGGACGATGAAGACATCTGGGACATTGCCGCCATCACGGCCTTTTTTGGCCTGAGCAACCGCATGGCCAGCTTTACCGGAATGCAGCCTAACCCTGAGTTTTATTTGATGGGGCGGGTGCCACGGCAGAAGTGAGCGCTTTAGTCCAGTGCGGGCGGTTCGTCTTCGGGCAGCTCGCTTGGCGCATTGGTGCTGGGTGCTGCTGCATCTTTTGCAACTGGGTGCGCCCAGTGCCACAGGCGCAGCGCTGCTTCTTCGACCCCCTGTTTTTTCAGCGCCGAGAACATCTGCACCTCGCCGCCGCCAGTTTGCAAGCGCGCAATCGACAGTGCCTTGGCTTGTTCGGCGCGGGTGAGCTTGTCGGCCTTGGTCAGGATCACCAAAAACTTCAGCCCGTCTTGCACGCGTGGACGCACCACTTCCAGCAGGGCTTCGTCCAGTTCCGTTAAACCCAAACGCGGGTCGCATAGCAGCACAATGCCGGTCAGGCTGGGGCGCTCAATCAAATAGTTGACCATCACCTGCTGCCAGCGCATTTTGTCGGAACGCGACACGGCAGCGTAGCCATAGCCGGGCAAGTCGGCTAGCACGGCATCGGTGATGCCTTGGCGGCCTAGGCTAAACAGGTTGATGTGCTGGGTGCGGCCCGGTTTTTTGGAGGCAAAAGCCAGTTGCTTTTGTTGGGTCAGGGTATTGATGCAGGTAGATTTTCCTGCGTTGGAGCGGCCCACAAAAGCGATTTCTGGTACATCCACCTCTGGCAACTGGTTGAGTTGTGCAGCAGTGGTCAAAAAGCGTGCTGTGTGCATCCAGCCCAAGGCGGTACGGCCATCGGGTGCAGGCGAAGGGGTGCCAACAACTGGCGCAGAAACAGAGGGGGTCATTAAATCAAATCCGGCGGTAAGAGCGGCATTGTAGAATCGGCTGGTTTTGCGCCACCACCAACAAGACCCTGAATATGAAGTTGCTCGCCTCCTTGCTCACGGCTGCCGCGCTGGCAGCTACTGCGTTTCCGGCTTTTTCTGCCGGCCCGGCCAAACCTGATCTGGTCAAAGGCGAGGCCAGCTTTGCTGCTGTCTGCGCTGCCTGCCACGCTGCTGATGGCAATTCCACCATTGCCGCTAACCCCAAGCTGGCACAGCAGCACCCCGAATACTTGGTTAAACAATTGCAAGAGTTCAAGTCGGGCAAGCGCGCCAATGCCATCATGTCTGGCATGGCGGCTGCCCTGACCGAAGACGATATGCGCAACATTGCCGCTTGGGTAGCTACCAAGCCTGCGGCTGCTGGCTTTGCCAAAGACAAGGCGATGGTCACGCTGGGTGAACGCATCTACCGTGGCGGTATTGCCGAGCGCAACATTGCTGCTTGCGCTGGCTGCCACAGCCCCAACGGCGCTGGTATCCCCTCTGTATACCCCCGCTTGGCTGGGCAACATGCCGATTACACCGCCGCCCAGCTGGTGCAGTTCCGCGACGGCGTGCGCAACAACAGCATCCAAATGACCGGCGTTGCTGCCAAGCTCAACGACCGCGAAATCAAGGCCGTGTCCGACTACATTGCTGGCCTGCGCTAAGTCCCAAAGCTGGGGCCGTGCAATCGTGGCACTTTAGCTGCCTCTAGTACGGAACCAAGCGCCACCCACAGACCCCAAGACGGGCGGGCCCATCCTCCAGATGGCCCGCCCGTTTTACTTTTGCCCCGCATAATTCCGCCCATGTCTGATTCTTCCCCCGGCGTTCGCTCCCGTGCTGGCGCACAAGCCTTGCGCACCAGTATGGAGCTGCTGGCCTCCATGCGCTTTGCCATTGCCCTGTTAACGGTCATTTGCATCGCCTCGGTGATTGGCACCGTGCTCAAGCAGCATGAGCCTGTAGGAAATTACGTCAACCAGTTTGGGCCGTTCTGGGCTGAGTTGTTTTTGGCTATCAAGCTCAATGCGGTGTACAGCGCTTGGTGGTTTTTGCTGATTTTGGCGTTTTTGGTGTTGAGTACCTCGCTGTGCATTGCCCGCAGTACGCCCAAAATTTTGGCTGATCTCAAAACCTACAAAGAAAACATCCGCGAGAAAAATCTGGCAGCCTTTCACCATAAGGCGCAGGCTGCATTGAGCGGCGATAGCGCCAGCGAGGCGCAACGCATTGGCCAAATGCTGGTGGGGGGGGGCTGGAAGGTCAAATTACAGCAGCGCGACACGGCTGCTGGCCCCGGTACCGGTTGGATGGTGGCGGCTAAAGCGGGGGCAGCCAACAAGTTTGGCTATATTGCTGCGCACAGTGCCATCGTGCTGGTGTGTATTGGTGGCCTGCTCGATGGTGATTTGGTGGTGCGGGCGCAGATGTGGTGGGGGGGCAAGCAGCCCTATACCGGCGGCGGCCTGATTGCTGCGGTGCCGCAGCAGCACCGCCTGACCGAGCGCAACCCCACCTTTCGGGGCAATTTGCTGGTGGCAGAGGGCACGCAGTCTGACACAGCCATCCTGAGCCAATCTGATGGCATCTTGCTGCAAGAGTTGCCTTTTGCTATTGAGCTGAAAAAGTTCATCATCGAGCACTATTCCACAGGCATGCCTAAGCTGTTTGCCAGTGAAATCATCATCCACGACAAAGCTACCGGTGCACAAACCCCGGCGCGGGTCGAGGTCAACCACCCGGCCAGCTACAAGGGTATTGAGATTTACCAGTCTGGCTTTGAGGATGGCGGCTCTGCCGTAACCTTGCAGGCCCTGCCGCTCACGCTAGGAGCGCCCTCGTTTGAGGTGCAGGGTACGATTGGTGGCAGCTCACAATTGGTCAAAACCAGCGGTGGTGAGCGGTTAACGCTGGAGTTCACTTCGCTGCGCGTTTTTAACATCGAGAACTTTGGTGACGATGGTCTCAAATCTGGCGTGGATGTGCGCAAGGTGGATTTGCGCGAATCGATTGATGCCCGCTTAGGGGCTGCCAACAAGACCGTAACGCAAAAAGTGTTGCGCAATGTCGGCCCCAGCATTGGCTACAAGTTGCGTGACGCTTCGGGGCAGGCGCGTGAGTTCCACAACTACATGCTGCCCGTGCAGATGGAAGCCGGGGGCGCGCCCATGTTTCTGCTGGGGGTGCGTGAAACCCCCTCCGCCCCCTTGCGCTACCTGCGCTTGCCTGCCGATGAGCAAGGCAGCATGGATGGTTTTATCCGCTTGCGTGCTGCCCTCAATGATCCCGCTCTGCGCGAGCAGGCGGTGCGCCGCTACGCTGCCCAAGCGGTAGATGCCTCGCGTGCGGATGTGGTGGAGCAGCTGCGCCAATCAGCGGCACGGGCGTTGGGCCTGTTTGCCGGGGCTGAGAGCACCGGCAAGCCGGGCGAGCCGGTGGGGGGCTTGCCTGCGCTGTCGCAATTTATTGAGACCAACGTGCCCGAAGCCGAGCGCAGCAAAGCCGGTGAGGTGCTGATCCGCATTTTGAACGGCAGCCTGTTTGAACTGGCCCAGTTGGCACAGGAGCGCGCCAAGTTGCCGCCTTTGCCAGCCAACGATCAAACCCAAGGCTTTATGACACAGTCGGTACTGGCTTTGAGCGATGTGCAGATTTACCCTGCGCCCCTGCTGTTCCAGCTCAAAGACTTTAAGCAGGTGCAGGCCAGTGTGTTCCAAGTGGCACGGGCACCGGGCAAAAATATCGTCTACTTGGGCTGCACCCTGCTGATTTTGGGGGTGTTTGCCATGCTCTATGTGCGTGAACGCCGCATCTGGGTTTGGTTGGCCCCGCGTGAAGGCGGCAGCCACGCCACGATGGCGCTGTCGAGCAACCGCAAGACGATGGACACCGACCGCGAATTTGCCCAACTGACAGAAAAACTCATTGGGGTACCCCCCGCAGGAGCGACGCAATGAATACGGCGACAGCCACCAACACCACCGTTACCCTGAATGCGAGCTTTGCCTCGCGCCGCAACGCTTTAGATTGGATTTTTGCCGCCTTGGTGCTGTGCGGCGGCCTGTTTGCTTTGCAACGCTATGCCGCCTACATGGATGGCTACGAAAAAGGCATTTTGTTGGGCACCATCCCTGCCACCATTTGGCTGGGCTGGTTTTGGCGGCCCTTGCGGGTGCTGATGCTGGTGGCGGCAGGCTGCGCGCTGCTGGCGATCAGCCTGTACCAAGACGGTGATGCAGGCAACTTGGCGCGGGCCGATACCGTGTTTTGGCTCAAATACTTTTTGTCTAGCCAGTCGGCCA
This sequence comes from Burkholderiaceae bacterium, assembly GCA_019745615.1. Classification (GTDB taxonomy): domain Bacteria; phylum Pseudomonadota; class Gammaproteobacteria; order Burkholderiales; family Burkholderiaceae_C; genus Simplicispira. The sequence goes on along the minus strand of JAIESZ010000018.1, from coordinate 29,024 downwards.
TCCTGTGGATGAGCATGTTGTTCTTTATGAGCACCATTTTTTACTGGATTGGCATGTTTGCCAAGGGCGAGGGCAGCACCATGTCCTTGATTGGCTCGCGCTTGGTCTGGGTAGCGGTGGCAATGGCGCTGATTGGCACCTTGGTGCGCTGGTATGAGAGCTATTTGGTCGGGGCAGATGTCGGGCATATTCCGGTTAGCAACCTCTACGAAGTGTTCGTGATGTTTTGCTGGATGACTGCCACTTTCTATCTTTATTACGAAGAGCAGTACCGCACGCGGGCCTTGGGCGCTTTTGTCATGCTGGTGGTCAGTGCCGCCGTGGGCTTTTTGCTTTGGTATGCCGTGGTGCGTGAGGCCCACCAAATCCAACCCTTGGTGCCCGCCCTCAAAAGCTGGTGGATGAAGCTGCATGTACCGGCCAACTTTATTGGCTATGGCACCTTTGCCCTGTCAGCGATGGTGGCCTTTGCCTACCTGATTAAACAGTCTGCTGGTGAAACGCGCTGGTACAAGCTGGCCCCGCTGTGGCTGCTGGGGGTGGTGCTGTGCTTTGAGCCGGTGGTGTTCCGCCCCACCGCAGGCCAAAATGGCAGCAGTTACTGGACGGTGTATTTTGGGATTTCAGCGCTGATCGTGGCAGCTATTTTGTTTGGCCGTGAACGCATTGCTGCCAAGCTGCCAGCGCTCGAATTGCTTGATGATGTGATGTACAAGGCCATTGCCGTGGGCTTTGCCTTTTTTACCATCGCCACCGTGCTGGGTGCGCTGTGGGCGGCTGAGGCTTGGGGCGGCTATTGGAGCTGGGATCCCAAAGAAACTTGGGCGCTGATTGTCTGGCTCAACTATGCCGCTTGGTTGCACATGCGTCTGATGAAGGGCTTGCGTGGCACCGTGTCGGCTTGGTGGGCGCTGGTGGGCTTGGCCGTGACCACCTTTGCCTTTTTGGGCGTGAACATGTTCCTGTCGGGGCTGCACAGCTACGGTACGCTCTAACAGGCCACACGCCAGTGATGAGGCGCTGCCTGCTGCTGATCCTGCTCTGGCTGGGTTGCTGCCCACCGTGGGCGCTGGCGGTAGAGATTCGGGCTCATGCTGGCAAAACACCGCTGGTATCGGGCATTGAGGTGCTGGAAGACCGAACTGGCCAGCTCACCATCGAGGCAGTGCGCCAATTGGCGCAAGCCGGGCAATTTACCCCGGTCAGCAATGCAGATGGTGATCTCAATTTTGGCTTTACGGCATCGGCTTATTGGCTGCGCATTCGGTTGCAACGTGAACCAGAAGCGGCATCGCGCTGGCTGCTAGAGGTACCCTATGGGCAGATCAACACGCTGCAATGGTACCCACCCCAAGGCGAGGTACTGAGCACCGGCAACGATTTGCCTTTGTCCAGCCGCCCAGTGTTTCACCGGCATTTTGTGTTTCCGGTGGAGCTAGACACCACTGAGCAGGTGTTTTATCTCCGTGCCACCTCTAGCTATTCCCTGACTTTGCCACTGGTGTTGTGGAACATCAAAGGATTTTTGCGCCACGAGCAGGGCGAGTTGATTTGGCAGTTTCTTTACTACGGCGCTTTGTTATCGCTGCTGCTGTACAACTTCTTGTTGTATTGTTCTTTGGGTGATAAGCGGTTCTTGTTTTATAGCCTCTACGCCGCATTTTTGGGCTTGGGGATGCTGGCGGGCAATGGCTATGGCCGTTTGTACCTCTGGACAGAAGCGCCTGCCTTTGATGCCATCTCGCAGAGCAGCATTTTTTGCCTAGCCGCGTTGTTTGCTGCGCATTTCACGCGCTTGTTTTTGCAAACCGGCCAGCGTGCGCTCTATTTAGATCGGTGGTTGCAAGGCCATGCCGTGGCGTTCTTGCTGCTGGCCGGTGGTTTTGGGGTCTCGCTGTATTGGGCGGTACCCATCCTATGGCTCAACCAATGGGTGCTGTTCAATGCGTTGGGCATGGGCGCGGCCATTGCCGTGGCGGGCTGGCGGGTGCAGCGCGCTGGTGCGCACCATATCCGCTTTTTCTTACTCGCTTGGGGGGTATTGTGGTTTGGGGTGGTAGTGGCGGGGTTGCGCGCTTTTGGCTGGCTGCCCAGCAATGTGCTCACCTCTTATGCCTTGCAGATTGCCTCGGCTTTTGAGATGTTGTTGCTATCGTTAGCGCTGGCTGACATCATCCATGCCGAGCGCCGCAGCCGTGAGCAATCGCAGCAGCAAATGCTGGAAGTTTTGCGCCACTCCGAAGAAAAACTAGAGCGCGCCGTGCGTGAGCGCACCGCCGAGTTGGAACGGGCTAATGCCCAATTGCAGGTATTGGGCACCACCGATAGCCTGACCGGTTTGGCTAACCGTCGTCGTTTCGATCAGGTTTTAGCCAATGCATGGGCGCATGCCAGCAGCAGCGGCCAGCCTATCGCCCTCATCATGCTGGATGTAGACCACTTCAAACAGTACAACGACCATTACGGGCATGTGGCAGGCGACCAGTGCCTGCGGCAGGTGGGGCAGGTCTTGGCCCAGTACGTTGAGCTACCTGAAGAACTGGCGGCCCGGTACGGGGGCGAGGAGTTTGCCGTCGTTATCATGGGCCGGGGGGCTACCGAGGTTTGTGCCTTGGCCGAACGATTGCGCAGTGGCATTGAGGGCTTGGCAATCCCCCACGCCTGTACCTCGCCGGGGGTAGTGACCATCAGTTTGGGCGTGGCATCCTTAGTACCCACCGCACTTGGTGATGGCCCGGATGCTTTGATCCGCATCGCAGATGCAGAGCTGTACCGGGCCAAGCAGTCGGGGCGCAACCGCGTGCAATGCGCCCACGGGTTTGCGTGACTGGTAGGTAGCTTCAGTCTTCTGCGCGCAAGGCTTGTAAGGCGGCGGCCACATCGGCTGTGGTGACCTCCGCCACTGGGGCCAGTTGCCCAGCCAGATCGGCCAGAGCTACCTCGCCTTGTTGTTGCAGCCGGGCAATGGCTTGGCCCGCTTCTTTGGGTGCCGTAAAGCCGGTACTTTGCAGCAGCAAGCGGCCATCGGCAGCCACCAGTTTGAAATAAAACTGCCCATCGGCTTCGCGGTATTGCTTGAAAGCTGGTTTCGCCACCTTGGCGGCCTTGGTAGGCGCAGCGCTAGCTACTTGCACCAAACTACGCAAGCCTACGGCATGGCGCAGTTCACGGATGAAGGGTGTAGCCAGCGCACGGGCGCGCTCGGCCCCAGCCAGCAAGGTGCGTTCAATGCGGGCGGGGTCGGCAATCAGGGCTTCATACTCAGCGCGCATGGGAGCAATGACCTGATCGACACGCTCTAGCAGCAATTGCTTGGCCTCGCCCCAAGCAATGCCATCGGCATAGGCTTGGCGCAGCGCAGCGGTCTCGTGCTCGGTGGCAAAGGCTTGGTAAATTTGGAACAGTGCCGAGCCTTCCACCTCTTTGGGTTCGCCGGGCAAGCGCGAATCGGTGAGCAGGCCGCCTATCAGCTTTTGCAACTGCGCCCGCGACGAGAACAGCGGAATGGTGTTGTCGTAGCTCTTGCTCATCTTGCGGCCATCCAAGCCGGGCAGGGTGGCTACGTTGTCGTCCACCACAGCTTCTGGCAGCACAAAATGCTCGCCATAGAGGTGGTTAAAGCTGCTGGCGATGTCGCGGGCCATTTCGATGTGCTGGATTTGGTCGCGGCCCACCGGCACCTTGTGCGCCTTGAACATCAAAATGTCGGCACCCATCAGCACCGGGTACATAAACAGCCCCGCTGTCACGCCCTCATCGGCATCGCGGCCTGCGGCCAAGTTTTTGTCTTGCGAGGCTTTGTAGGCATGGGCGCGGTTGAGCAGCCCCTTACCAGTCACGCAACTGAGCAGCCAGTTGAGTTCAGGGATTTCGGGGATGTCGGATTGGCGGTAAAACGTGACCTGCTCAGGGTTCAGGCCCGCTGCCAGCCAACTGGCAGCGATCTCTAAAGTGGAGCGCTGGATGCGCAGCGGGTCTTCACACTTGATGAGGGCGTGGTAATCGGCCAGAAAATAAAAGCTCTCGACACCGGGGGTGTGGCTGGCTGCCACCGCTGGGCGGATAGAGCCGACAAAATTACCCAGATGCGGGGTGCCGGTGGTGGTGATACCAGTGAGAAAGCGCGTGGTGCTCATGAAATAGTGATCGATAAAAACAGAAAAAGAGAAAACTCAGCGCAGCAGCAAGGCCAGCGGTGTGAGCAGCAGTTGGATCAGGCTGTAACCTAGGGCCATCAGTGGGCGTAGCCACACGGCCCCCACAATGCCCGCCAGCACCAGCCCCATGACGATAAAGAAGCCCCAGGGCTCGACGCGGGACAGCCACTGCGCTTGCTTCCAAGGCAGCAGGCCGACCAAAATACGGCCCCCATCCAGCGGCGGCAGCGGAAACAGGTTAAACGCCCACATCACTAAATTGGTCAAAATACCGGCCCGCGCCATTTCGCGAAAAAAGCGCTCTTCCACACCCAAGCCGATCAGCACCAGCAGCAATGCCGCCCAGAGGATGGCTTGGACAAAGTTAGAGGCTGGCCCGGCCAAGGCTACCCAGATCATGTCGCGCTTGGGGTTGCGCAAGCGGCCAAACTGCACCGGCACCGGCTTGGCATAGCCAAACAAAAATGCCCCAGAGGTGGCAAAGTACAGCAGCAGCGGCATCAAGATGGTGCCCATCGGGTCAATGTGCTTGAGCGGATTGAGCGTGATGCGCCCCAGCATGGCGGCAGTAGGGTCGCCAAAGTGGCGGGCGGCATAACCGTGGGCGGCCTCGTGCACGGTGATGGCAAACAGCACCGGCAGGGCGTAGATCAGAACGGTCTGGATGAGTTGAGAAAAATCGTCCACGGGGGCAGCTTCTCCGGGGTTTGAACAGGTTTAGAGGCCAATGGCCGACAGGCTGCCGCGCCCTTGGCGCAGCACTACGGGGTCGTCACCGCTGGCCATGGGTGTGAGGTCAATCACCGTGGTTGGTTCAAACGGGCAGCCTCCAGCATCAATCACGGCGTCAATCTGGTGCTCGTAGCGGGTGCGGATGTCGTGGGCATCGTTGAGTGGCTCGGTCTCGCCCGGTGCAATCAGCGTTGTGGCCAGCAATGGGGCACCGTGCAGGTCGATCAGCATTTGCAGGCCCTTGCGGTCGGGCACGCGCAGGCCAATGGTTTTGCGTGAAGGGTGGCTGACGCGCCGGGGTACCTCTTTGGTGGCCTCCAAAATAAAGGTGTAGGGGCCGGGGGTAGCCAGCTTGAGCAGGCGGTATTGTTTGTTGTCCACCAACGCATAGTTGGACAGCGCTGAGAGGTCACTGCACAGCAGCGTCAGGTGGTGTTTGTCATCGACTTGGCGAATGCGGCGCAGGCGATCTACCGCCTGTTTGTCATCCAAATGGCACACCAGTGCATAGCTCGAATCCGTGGGCACGGCCAAAATGGCACCCTTTTGCAGCAGGGCAGCGGCCTGTTTGAGCAGGCGTGGCTGGGGGTTTTCGGGGTGGATTTCAAAGAACTGGGCCATAACGTCACACTTTCAGACAGGGGCCTGGACACGGTGGCGCAGCAAGTCCCATACGGGCACCAAATCGGCAGGCAAAGGGGGGAGGGTACCGAGATCGGTGCTGGACTCGTTTGGGGCATGAAAATCACTGCCGCGTGAGGCGGCCAGACCAAACTCACGTGCCATGTCGGCGTAGGTCGCGTATTCGTGTACAGCATGGCTGCCAGTAACTACTTCTACCGCTTGGCCGCCATGCGCCTTGAATTCGGAGAACAGGGCAAACTCCTCGTTGGGCGTGAGGCGGTAGCGGGCTGGATGGGCAATCACCGCTACCCCACCGGCTTGGGTGATCCAACGCACGGCCTCGCCCAGCCCCGCCCAGCGGTGCGGCACAAAACCGGGTTTGCCTTCGGTCAGGTAGCGGCGAAACACCTCGCTGGTGTCGTGGCACACCCCGCTATCGACCAAAAAACGGGCAAAGTGGGTGCGCGAGACCAGCGCCGGGTTGCCTACATAGCGCAATGCACCTTCGTAAGCCCCCGCAATGCCCACTTGGGCCAGTTGCTGTGCCATGTTTTGGGCGCGCTGATCGCGGCCCCCACGGGTGTGGGCCAGTCCTTGCGCCAAGGTGCTATCGTGCATATCAAAACCCAGGCCGACGATATGGATGGTTTCGTGGGCAAAGCTGACAGAGATCTCCACGCCACTGAGAAAGGCCATGCCCTGAGACTGTGCTGTGGCTTGGGCTTGGGGCAGACCACCCGTTTCATCGTGATCGGTTAAGGCCCAGAGATCGACGCCCTGCTGGCGCGCGCGTGCCGCCAAGGCTTGGGGGCTGAGGGTGCCATCCGAGACGGTGGAATGGCAGTGCAGATCGGCATTGAGGTAGGAGGTCACCAAACGATTTTAGGGCTTTGCTTGTGGAGTCATTGTGGCGCACCCTTCATCAGGGCTTCGTAGAATCTCTCAGACAAGACCTCATCGGTCAATGTGTGCCTAGCACACGCACCACCCATCTATTTGCCAGAGGATAAACAAGCGATGAATTTAGACAATATGCGTGTAGCCCACAAATTGTGGGGCACTGTTTTAGGTTTGCTGCTGTTGGTGCTGGCAGCAGCCTTTTTTGTGCAGCAGCGCTCGACTGCAGCGATGGTGCATGCGTTTGAGGAGATTTCCCATTACGAGACCTCCATCACCGATGCCACGCGCTGGCTGGGTCTGACGGAGGTGGTGATGGAGCGCACCGTAGCGGCCATCAATGTGCCCTCTGCCGAAGCCTACAAATTTTTGCACCAAAAAAGCGTGGCCGATTCGGCCAAGATCACGGAAATCCAGACCCGCGCCGGTGAGCGCGCCCGCAGTGAAGTGGAAAAGCAAGTGCTGGAGCGGGTGGCCAAGGCGCGCGCCCCGGCCAGAGAGCTGTTGAAGAAAGTACCTGAACTCAAAGAAGCAGGGGACTATGCAGCTACCTTTGCCTTCACCCAGCAAGAGTTTGTTCCGATAGCTACGGCTTTGACCAAGGCCGTGCAAGAATATGTCAAGGTAGAAGAAGCTGAACGCGACAAGGCGATTGCCGCCGCCCACAGCGCCCGTGAAAACGCTGCCTTGATGGGGGCAGGCATTGCCGTGTTGGCGGTGCTGATTGGTGTGCTGCTGACCGCCGCACTGGTGCGCTCGATCATGCAACCCTTGCACCAAGCGATGCAGGCTGCCAATGCCATCAGCCAAGGCGATTTAACGCAAAACCTGCACAGCAGCCGCCAAGATGAATTTGGCGACCTGCTGCAAAGCTTTCAGAAAATGTCGGAGCGGCTGCGCGGCTTGGTCAGTGAGGTGCGCAGTGGCGTAGAGTCCGTCTCTGCGGCCTCTGGCCAGATTGCCACTGGCAATCACGACTTGTCGGCACGCACAGAGCAGACAGCGGCCAATTTGGAACAAACAGCCGCCAGCATGGAGCAGCTGACCGCTACGGTGACGCAGTCGGCAGATACCGCACGCCAAGCCAACCAACTGGCCGCCACTGCCGCCCAAGCGGCAGAGCGTGGTGGTGTGGTGGTGGGGCAGGTGGTCAGCAGTATGCAGCAGATCACTGACAGCTCGCGCAAAATTGCCGACATCATCGGTGTCATTGATGGCATCGCCTTCCAGACCAATATTTTGGCGCTCAATGCAGCGGTAGAGGCTGCTCGCGCTGGCGAACAAGGCCGGGGCTTTGCTGTGGTGGCCTCAGAGGTGCGCAGCTTGGCCGGGCGCAGCGCCGAGGCCGCCAAAGAGATCAAGGGCTTGATTGATGCCTCAGTGGCCAATGTCGAGTCTGGTTCGCAGCAGGTAGCGCAAGCGGGCCAAAGCATGACTGAGATTGTCGAGGGCGTGCGCCGCGTCACGGATCTGATTGGTGAGATTACTGCCTCGTCCACTGAGCAGCGCGATGGCATCGCCCAAGTCAACGTCGCTATTACCAACCTCGACCAAATGACGCAGCAAAACGCAGCGTTGGTAGAGGAGTCGGCAGCAGCAGCCAGCGCCATGCGTGACCAAGCCCAGCACTTGGCTGAAGTGGTGTCGGTGTTCAATGTCGGGGCCGGGGCCACTATGGGGTCACGGCCTGCACCGGCCCCACGTGCCGCCGCTATGCCAACCCGTGCGCGTCCGCCAGCGCCTGCGGTGGCAGCCCCTGCGGCCAAACCCCGGCCTGCGGTGTCGTCTGGGCGCAGCGCCAGCGCTCCCCGTGTCGCTGCACCTGCCCCGCGCTTGGCTGCGGCACCCGCCCCCAAGGCACCGGGCCACGACGACGACTGGGAAAGCTTCTGACGGAGAGACGGGTTTTGCGCCCGTCACACCCGTTTCAGGGGGCGCTGCGTAAAATCAGCGCCCCCTTCTTTATTCACAGGCTGCTGCATGTCTTCCCCCCGTTCTGGCTCCCCCTCGCCCCTGCGCCCGCTGCCCTCGCTGATTTTTGCTAGCCGTTGGCTACAGTTGCCCTTGTATTTGGGCCTTATCGTGGCCCAAGGGGTGTATGTGTTCCATTTCTGGGTGGAGTTGGTGCATTTGCTCGAAGCCGTGTTTGGCAACAGCGAGGCCTTGCAGGCGCTGATTAGCGGCATTGGCTACAAAACCGACGTGCAGATCGTCAAGATCAATGAGACCATCATCATGCTGGTGGTGTTGGGGCTGATTGACGTGGTGATGATCTCGAATCTGCTCATCATGGTGATTGTGGGTGGCTACGAGACCTTTGTCAGCCGCATGAACCTAGAAAGTCACCCCGACCAGCCTGAATGGCTTAACCATGTCAATGCCTCGGTGCTCAAGGTCAAGCTCAGTACCGCCATCATCGGCATCAGCTCTATTCACCTGCTTAAAACCTTTATCAATGCCGCCAACTACGATGAGAAGGTGTTGATGTGGCAAACCATCATCCACATCACTTTCTTGCTCAGTGCGTTGGCTATTGCCCTGACCGATAAGCTGATGAGCCACAGCGCTGCTCCTGCTGACCACTGAGCCGGTTAAAGCTGTGCGCCCTCGACCAAAAACTGCACCTTGCGCTGACCCTGCCACTCGTTGACATCGAGGCGGAAGGCCAGCAGCACCGGCGACGGTAACTCCTCGGTGTGGCCAAACCAAATTCCATCCACCGGCTCGCCTTGGTGCTTGAGCTTGAGTGATAGGTGCTTGCCGTCTTGGCCTACCAAGCGTTGGCTCAGTACCTCCACTTCCTCACTGAAGGTGGGCGGGGCAAAGCCTTGGCCCCAGACCTCGCGTTGCAGCGTATCGACCAGATCGGCGCGGCGGTATTGCGGAGCCAGTGGGCCATCGGTTTCTAATTGGCGTGTGAGCGTGGCAGCATCGAGTTGCTCTTGCGCGATTTGGGCCAGCCCTTGGGTAAAGGTGTCCAACTGCGCCCGGTCAATCGTGCAACCGGCGGCCATCGCATGACCGCCAAAACGCAGCAGCACGCCAGGGTGGCGTTTGACCAGTAAATCCAGCGCGTCGCGCAAATGAAAGCCGACAATGGAGCGCCCGGAGCCTTTGAGTTCTTGTTCCTTGCCCGGTGCGCCACTGACGGCAAACACAAAGCTGGGCCGGTGCAGTTTGTCTTTGAGGCGCGAGGCCACAATGCCGACCACGCCTTCGTGAAAGGTCTCATCAAACACAGTGATGGCGGGGGGCGGGGTGTCTTCTGCCGCAAAGAGGTTTTCGGCCAGCGCCAGCGCTTGGTCGCGCATACCGCCTTCAATCTCGCGGCGCTCGCGGTTAATGCTGTCGAGCAATGTGGCGAGTTCGTTGGCCCGGCTGGCATCATCAGTGAGCAAGCATTCAATGCCCAAGGCCATATCGGCCAAACGGCCTGCGGCATTGATGCGTGGCCCCAGCGCAAAACCAAAGTCTTGGCTGCTGGCTTGGCGGGCATCGCGGCCAGCGGCCCGAAACAGTGCCGCCACACCGGGCTGCATTTGCCCGGCGCGCACCCGTTGCAGCCCTTGGGCCACCAAGCGGCGGTTGTTGGCATCGAGCCGCACTACATCGGCCACCGTGCCCAAGGCCACCAAGGGCAGCAAGGCATCGAGCCGGGGCTGGCTGTTGGCATCAAACTGGCCGCGTTGGCGCAGCTCTGCGCGCAAGGCTAGCAGCACATAAAACATCACGCCCACCCCTGCCAGATGCTTGCTGGCAAAGGTGCAACCGGGCTGGTTGGGGTTGACTACGGCATCAGCGGCTGGCACTTGATTCGAGGGTAAATGGTGGTCAGTGATGAGCACCTGCATGCCCAGTGCATGGGCCTCGTCCACGCCTTCGGGGCTGCCAATGCCGTTGTCTACGGTAATCAGCACATCGGCACCGCGCTCTTTGACGCGCCGGGCAATGGCCGCCGTGAGGCCATAGCCATCCACCACCCGATCGGGCACAAGGAAGTCCACTTGCTGCGCCCCCAGCAGCCGCAAGCCCCGAATGGCGACTGCACAGGCGGTGGCACCATCGCAGTCGTAATCGGCCACGATGCACAGGCGCAGGTTTTGCGCGATGGCATCGGCCAGCAAGGTGGCCGCAGTTTGTATCCCTTGCAGTCCTTGCGGAGGCAACAATTGGGCCAAGCTGGCATCCAGTTCTTGCGGGCTGCTCACGCCACGGGCGGCATAGAGACGGGCCAGCAGCGGGTGAATGCCCGCCTGCTCCAATGCCCAAGCGCTGCGGGGTGGGGTGTCTCGAACGGTGATTTTCATAGGGCCTTGGAGATTTCGCTAAAGGAACGGGGCCGGAAAAACCGGGATAGGCGCTCCCCCAAGCTGCGCGGAGCGGTGTGCCAAGTCAGGGCAGCCTGTGTACCGCACAGCGTGAGCCGTGCGGCACCGCCTGCGTCGATATGTTCTAGCAGTTGCGCCAGTGGCCCTGCATCCAGTGCTTGCCAAGCGTTGGCCCAAGCCTGCCAGTTGCCGCTTTCGGCGGGTGCTTGCAGGCTATCGAGCCGCTGTGGTGGTAGTGTGGTGGCGGCGGGGGGCGTTGCCAAGCAACCGGCCCCATGCACCCAGAAGGCATTGACGGGCACCAAGCCACGGGTTTGGCGCGCATCGTTAAAGGGATGGGTGTAGAGCAGCATTTGCAGCTCGCTGTGCAGGCGCTGCCAAACTTGCGTGGCTCGGCGCTGGGTGGCGCTGATGTGCGGGTTTTGCGCTTGGTGCTGCATCCAGTGGCGCACATCTTGGCCTTGCACTCGCTCTAGGGAGGGCATGGGCAACTCGGCCAGCAGTGGCCCGTGGGCCAGCCAGCGGCTGGGGGTGTCTAGGTGCAATTGCAAGCCATCTTCGGCCAGCCAAGGCGAGACCAGCTCTAGCAGGGTTTGGGCGTCTTGCGGCGTCAGTTGCAGTTGGGCGGGGTCGTGCAGGGTGATGTGGTCGGTGCCTACTTGCCAGTAGCAGGGCGTGACAAAAGCCCAAGCCGTATCTGGCCCGGTGCCCGCCAGCCCTTGCTGGTAGGCATACCCTGCTGCCCAAGGGATATGGCCGTTGGCATCGGGCAGGCCCAGCGCTTGCGCCCAAGCCCGTTCGTGTGGCAGGGACAGGCTGGTGTCCATCTCGTCGATAGCGGCCAGTGGCTGGGGGGCAGGGGACAGGCGGGCGAGTAAGCGGCTCAGGTGGGGCAGTGCCAGCGCTTGCAGGGTTTCTTGGCAAGCAGGGGTTTGGCACGCGGCATAAGGAACAATCAGTTCTACGGGATGGGGCATGGGCGGTATTTTCCGGGATGCCCTCTGGCCCCTAGGGCCACCGGGTCAAATAGCATTTAAATAGCGCTGCCTGCAATATCGTCGGGCCATTCGCGCAGCAAGCTCATGGCATTGAGCGCCTCGGCATCGGTGCGGTACAGCACCAGCCCAGAGCCAGAGTGCAAGGTGCCTGCTTGGCGCAGGGCGGTTTCTACCGGCAGCTTCATGCCACTCACATGCAGGGTGATGCGCTGGCGCTGCAATTGCGCTGCCACCTTCATAAACACTTCGACGCCAGTGGCGTCAATGCGGTTGATGGGTTGGGCAAACAGACAGACATGGCGGGTGTCCGGATGCAGGCTCAAGTGCTCGACCACGGCACGCTCCCAAGCGCTGGCGGTCGCAAAGTCCAGTGCGGCATCCATGCGCAGCGCGTACAGGTGGGGTGCCAAAGGCGGCAATTGCCACAGGTGGCGGTCGCGCAGGCTGCCATCGGGGTGTTGCCCCACCTCAATGATGCGCGGGTGCAGGCGCTGGTACAAAAACTGGCTTAACGCCATCAGCACCCCCACCAATACGCCCCAATACAGGCGCGGGGCGGCCAATAGCGTCACGGCAAAGGTCACGGCGGCAATGGCGGCCTCGGTGTGCGAGATGCGCCATAGCCGGATAAATTCGCGTGGCTTGATTAGACCCACCACGGCCACCAGCACAATGGCCGCCAGCACCGGCTGGGGTACATGGCGTAGCACGGGCGTCAACCACAGCAGCGCCACCATCACCACCAGCACCGAGGCCACGGTGGCCCAGCCAGTGCGCGCCCCGGCATACAAGTTGAGCGCCGAGCGAGAAAACGACGAACTCGTGGCAAAGGAGCCGCACAGCCCAGAGGCAATCTTGCCCAGCCCTTGGCCGATCAGGTCTTGGTCTTGGTTCCAGCGCTTACCAGCGCGCTCGCTATCCACTTTGGCGCTGGAAGCGGTTTCTAAAAAACTCACCAGCGTGATGACGAGGGTTGGGAGAATCAACTGGCTTAGTACATCGGCTTGCGGTAACGTGGGCCAATACAGCGCTGGCAGCCCTTGGGGCAATGGCCCGATCACAGCGCCCCCGGCATCGGCAAAGCCCAGCCATTGCGACAGGCCCGCACTGCCGAGCACAATCACCAACACCGACGGAAAGGCCGGCTTCCAGCGCCGCACCCCCACCAGCAAGGCCACACTGACCACGCCAAACGCCAGTGAGGGCCAATGTACCGGTAATGCTTGCCCCCAGCCCGGCCAAGCCCCCTGCCAGCCCAGCAAAGACGGCAATTGCGACCCCATGATGAGCACCGCCGCCGCTTGGGTAAACGCCATCAGCACCGGGGCACTGACCAGATTGAGCAGCCAGCCAAAGCGCAGCCCCCCCAGCATCGCTTGTAACAAACCACTGAGCAGTGCCAACCAAACGGCCAGTTGTACCCATTGCGCACTGCCCGGTTCTGCCAGCCCGGCCAGCGAGGTGCCCACCAGCAGGCAGCTCAAGGCCGTAGGCCCGACTGACAGCCGCGTAGACGCACTGAACAGCACCGCCACCAAGGCAGGCAGCATGGAGGCATAAATGCCCGTGACCAAAGGCATTCCGGCCAATGCTGCATAGGCCACGCCCTGTGGAATCACCATCAGCCCGACAGTCAATCCCGCCAGTGCCTCGCTGCGCAGCAAAGCCCTATCGGGTCGGGGCCATTGGAGGAATGGGAGAAAACGGTGCAATCGGTGCATGGGGTGATGCTACCGTGGCTGCTTGCTCGCGGCTCGGCAGTGCCACAATCGCCGCTCCATGCAAATTCCTTACGAACTCGCCCTAGGCTGGCGCTATACCCGCGCCGGTCGTGCCACCCGGCGCAATGGTTTTATCTCGTTTATCTCAGGGGTGTCCATGCTGGGCATTGCTTTGGGGGTAGCGGCGCTCATCATCGTGTTGTCGGTGATGAACGGGTTTCAGAAAGAAGTGCGCGACCGCATGTTGAGCGTGGTCTCGCACATTGAGATCTTTGCCCCCGGTGGTGCTGCTTTGCCCAACGTGGCGCGCACGATGGCCGAGGCCCGCCAAAACCCACAGGTGGCCGGTGTGGCCCCGTTTGTGGCGGCGCAAGCGCTGCTGGCGCGTGGCGAAGACATGAAAGGTGCCCTTGTGCGTGGCATTGACCCCGCCCACGAAGGCGAAGTCACCGATCTGGCCGCCGCCAGCAGCGAGACGCTGGCGCAACTGGTGCCGGGCGAGTTTCGTGTCGTGCTGGGGGTGGAGCTGGCGCGCAGCCTAGGCGTGCAGGTGGGTGATGCGGTAACGCTGATTGCCCCGGCAGGGCAGGTGACCCCGGCTGGGGTCGTGCCCCGCCTCAAGCAAATGACGGTGGCGGGCACCTTTGATTCGGGCCACTATGAATACGACTCGGCACTGGTGATGTTGCACCACGAGGATGCACAGCGCATCTTCCGTTTGGAAGGCCCCACTGGCATCCGGCTCAAGCTGCACGATCTGCATCAAGCCCGCAGCGTGGCGCAGGCTTTGGCCGGTACCATCAGTGGTGAGCTGTGGATACGCGACTGGACACAGCAAAACCGCACTTGGTTTGCCGCCGTGCAGATGGAAAAACGCATGATGTTCATCATCCTGACGCTGATCGTGGCTGTGGCAGCCTTCAATTTGGTGAGCACACTGGTGATGTCAGTACAAGACAAGCGCGCCGACATTGCCATTTTGCGCACGCTGGGCAGCAGCCCGCGCAGCATCATGGGAATTTTTGTCGTGCAAGGTGCGATGGTCGGGGTGATTGGCACGCTGGCAGGCTTGCTGCTGGGGCTGGGCATTGCCTTCAACATCGATGTGATCGTGCCCGCCATCGAGCGGTTGCTCAATGCCAGCTTTTTGCCCAAAGACATCTACCTGATTAGCAAAATGCCCAGCAACCCGCAGGCGGGCGACATTGTGCCCATTGGCCTGATCTCACTGCTACTGTCTTTTGTCGCTACGCTGTATCCCAGTTGGCACGCCAGCCGCGTTAACCCCGCCGAGGCCCTGCGCTATGAGTAACCCACCCTTTTCCCATTCCCTCGCCCCGGTGTTGCAGGCCAAAGGTCTGAGCAAACGCTTTAGCGAAGGGCGGCTCGACGTGACGGTGCTGCAAGGCGTTGATTTGGAGGTGCATGCGGGCCAAACGCTGGCGATTGTCGGCGCTTCAGGGTCGGGTAAGAGCACTTTGCTGCACCTGCTGGGGGCGCTGGACAGTCCCACCGCTGGCAGCGTGCATTTGCTCGGACAGAACTTGGCAGAGTGTTCAGCGGCGCAGCAAGGCCAATTGCGTAATCAGCACTTGGGCTTTGTGTACCAGTTTCACCACCTATTGCCTGAATTCAGTGCGCTAGAGAACGTCGCCATGCCGCTGCGCATCCGCCGCCTGCCACTGGCTGAATGTGACCGCCAAGCTGCGCAAATGCTGGCTAGCGTCGGGCTGGCGCAGCGGGCTGAGCACCGCCCGGCAGAACTCTCAGGCGGTGAGCGCCAGCGCGTAGCCATTGCCCGCGCTCTGGTCACGCGCCCGGCCTGTGTGCTGGCCGATGAGCCTACGGGCAACCTTGACCGCAGCACCGCCGAAGGCGTGTTCCAGCACATGCTGGCGCTGGCACGCGAGCAAGGCACCGCCTTTGTGATGGTGACGCACGACGAGACGTTGGCCGCTCGTTGTGACCGGGTGCTGCGGTTGGTGGCGGGTGTGTTGCAATGATGCACCACCCCGCTATGGCGTTGCGTCCTCGCAAAGTGGTTGACTGGGCTTTGGGCTCCACATATGCAAGCGTCTTTGGTCTGTGATGCCTTGCCCATGACCATTGGTGCGCGCCAGCCCCAGTCAGAACTGCTCATGCACACCGACAGGGGTAGCCAATACGCCAGCCAAGCACACACTGAACTGCTGGGGGCCTGTGGCTTGGAGTAAAGCATGAGCAGAAAAGTCAATGGTTAGGACAACGCCGTGTGCGAGCGTTTCTTTTTGAACCTGAAGATGGCGTGCATTCGGCAAGGCCAGTATGCTCACCACGGCGATGCGCAGCGTGGCATTGCCGACTACTACATCATCTACTTCTACAACGCCCAGCGGCGGCGTTCAACTTTGGGTTATGTTTCCCCCAATGAGTTTGAACAACTTCGCACAACCACTTTCCCGCAAACCCACTGCCCCGCTTTTTTCCTCATCCGTTTGTCCGAAAAAACTTGACCATGACAATCATTACGACCCGTTCGATCAAACAACTTTGTTGCGCGGCTTCTCTCTTGCTGCCAGCGTTGGCCGGCAGCCAGGAATATCCTTTCCTTACCGCCGCTCAAAACGGCTTCCGACTCAGCATTCCCTATCTGGAATACAACGGCGGTGTCAGCAAACAAGGATTCCGGGTGGCGTTGACCACCAGCGACGGTGGACTCTTTCAGCTGGAACTGGGCTCGGTCGGTAGCGTGAGCCCGGTAACTCCGGCGGTGAACGCCACCACTATTGCTGAGGTCAACGGCGCTTTCACGCTGAACATCCCCTATCTGGAGTATGCCGAAGGCGGCGTCACCCGTGCCTTTCAGGCCGCGCTGCGTTCCAACGACCTCAGTGTCTTTAGGCTGGATCCGTCATCGGTGATCGAGGTACCGGTGGAAGAATCGCCCTACGTCAAGGACGCCCCCAGCGTCTATGCGGTCGAAGAAGCGAAAGTCTTGAGAGCAACAGTAGTCACCATGGATGGGACTTATACCTTTGCCGACGTCAATGCCGATATTGATGACAGCGATGCGATCGTTCCGGAAGTTGCAGCTCACTTCATCGTCGACGGCTATCCTGATGACGGCAAAGCCACCAACGCCACGCTGCGCTTACGCGGCCATAGTTCACGCCTCGCGGCGCAGAAATCCTACCGGATAAAACTAGCCAACGACGCTCCAGCCTGGCGCGATGAAAAAACCCTGCAGTTCAACAAGCATCCGTATGACCTGACCCGGATGCGCAACAAACTGGCCTTTGACCTATTCCGAGACATTCCACACATTCCCAGCTTGCGCACTCAATTCGTTCGCATCGGCATCACCAACAAGAACGCCAGCGGAATCAGTTACGCCACCGGAGACTTCGGACTTTTCACCCACGTCGAAAAAATGGGTAAGGAATACCTCAGCAAACGTGGCCTGCCCACCGATGGAAATATTTACAAGGCTGAGGAGTTCGACTTTCGCTTGAGCACCAATCTTGCTCTAGACAGCAAAGGCAAGCCGCTCAATAAAACCGAATTTGAAAAGGTGTTAAGTCTTGAAGCCGACAACGGCAATCATGAGAAACTGATTGCTATGATCAATGCGGTCAATGATTTGGGCACGGATTTCGACACCGTATTCACTAAATACTTTGATCGGAACAATTACCTGACTTGGTTGGCCACAAGTATCCTGATGGGCAACCGGGATACCATCAACCAGAACTTCGCGCTTCACCAACCAAAGGCCAACGACAAGTTTTACTTCCTGCCCTGGGATTATGACGGTGCTTTCGGCTTTGAAGACCAACCGGATCAGAAGGCCACCGGCCCGCTTTATGCTCCCCACCAGAAAACAGTAGCCAACTGGTGGGGAGCACCCCTGCACCAGCGATTCCTGAGCAATCCCAGGCATCGGGCCGAGTTGGTGGCGATGGTTAATGAGCTTGCCGAACGTTACCTGACCGAAGCCAAAATCAAGGCGAAAATCGATGCCTATCGGCCGTTGGTTGAACCCTTGGTGACAACTTCCCCGGATCTCAACCATCTGCCACTTGCCAGCAATACCGCAAGCAGCGAATGGGATGCCGAATGCACCCGAATCGCCAAAGTGATTCGAACTAATCTTGCCAACTTTACCAGTACGCTGGAGAACCCGATGCCCTTCTGGCAATCGGCTGCCAATCAGGGCAATCAAATTCGGTTGAGCTGGGGTCAATCGGTCGATTTACAGGGCGACCCCGTTCGTTATACTGCGATGATATCGGCAAACCCCGACTTCTCCAGTGTCAGGACGCAAATCGATCTGACCGAGAACGAATGGCTGGTGCCGATGCTGCCTGATGGACGCTGGTATTTGAAGGTATCGGCTACCGACAGCAAAGGAAACGCCAGAGAGGCGTTCGATATTACGGAGTCGGCAAATAACCGCTACTTCGGTGTACTCACTTTTGTGGTCAGGGGAAGTCAAATCGTGCAGCAGTGACCGATAACTGACCATAGCAGATCAGCGGTGGCCCAAGGAAGAAAGACCTATTCCAACGTGATACCGTTCAGTGAAGGAGGGTCGGCCGAAATCTGACCGACCCTGCTTTTGGCAGCACTCCGATGGTCTAACGAACGATGTTCCCTAAATGAGGGGGCAGCTTCGATCAGAAAAACGTTAAGGCGTCTCAGGTTAACCCATGTCAGTGGGTTGGCGGGACAGTGGTTGTGTGAAGTTGTTCAAACTCGTTGGGGGAACATAACCCACAGTTGAATGCCGCCGCTGGGCGTTGTAGAAGTGGACGATGTAGTCGGCAATGCCGCGCTGCGCCTTGCTGTGGTGAGCATACTGGCCTTGCTAAACGCACGCCATCTTCAGGTTCAAAAAGAAACGCTCGCACACGGCGTTGTCCTAACCATTACCTTTTTTGAACCACAACCATCATTGCTCCTATGCCTGCTTGGATCGACACCCACTGCCACCTTGATGCCGCCGAATTTGCTCCCGACCGGGACGCCGTACGGGCACAGGCCCGCGCCCAAGGGGTACAACACTTGGTGATTCCGGCGGTGGAGCTGGCCCATGCCGAGGCGGTGCGCCAACTGGCCCACCGGCATGGCGATAGCTATGCGCTGGGCATTCATCCCCTCTACACCCCACAAGCCGGCGATGGCGATGTGGCGGCGCTGGGGCGTTTGCTAGAGCAGTACCGCAGTGACCCGCACTTGGTAGCCGTGGGCGAAATCGGCCTTGATTACTTCGTGCCGGGGCTGGACGCTGCCCGACAAGAGCAGTTTTACCGCGCGCAGTTGCAATTGGCTCGGCGTTTTGATTTGCCAGTGATTTTGCATGTGCGCCGCAGCGCTGACCGGCTGCTCAAGGGGTTGCGCGAGGTACCGGTGCAAGGCGGTATTGCCCATGCCTTCAATGGCAGCTTGCAACAGGCCCAAGCCTTTATCGCGCTGGGCTTTAAATTAGGCTTTGGCGGTGCCTTGACCTATGAGCGCGCTTTGCAATTGCGCCGTTTGGCGCTAGAACTGCCCTTGGATGCTTTGGTGCTAGAAACCGATGCCCCGGATATGCCGCCGCACTGGTTGTACCGCACAGCACAAGAGCGTGCCCAAGGGCTGCCACAAGGCCGCAATGCCCCAGCAGAGTTGCCCCGCATTGCCGCTGTGCTGGCTGGGCTGCGCCAGTTGCCATTGGACACGGTTGCACAGGCCCACTGGGCTAATGTGGGTGCCGCACTGCCACGGTTGGCCGCCACGCTGGCGTTCAGGGCAGTTTTTTAAAGGCCATGCCGCACAGGGTACTGATGGAGCGCAAAATTTCGGTGTCTGCCTGGCTCCACTCTTTGACAAAAGTCACCTGCTCACAGCAGAACAGACCCCAACGCGAACCGTTGACACTGATTCCCACATCGAGCAGGCTGTAAATGCCGTGGGGTTCAAAGTACGACTCGTTAAAGCAATCGGTGGCGGGGTGCTGGCGTGCATGGTGGGCTACGATCATGTTGTCGCGCTGCATGGCTTCAAAGTAGGGGCCAAAATCGGTCTCTAGCAGCGTGAAACCGGCATGGTGCTGGCTTTCTCCGATGTCGTACAAGTCTAGGCATTCAAGCTTGTCATACAGGCCGTTGGTGTAACGCCACAGGCTGGCACGGCTGCAACCCACGGTACCCACCAAGGCCTCGGTCAGACCCCGATAGAAAGCATCGGGTGCCATTGCGCCTTTCATAAAGTCTGAAGCCAGAGAAATCACTTTTTGTTTGTAGCTGGTGTCCATAGCTGTCTCCTGCATCGTGGTGTGAAATCGAAGGTGTATTGTGTGGGACGATCAAGCGTCAGAATACGTCGATTGCCTGACGCCAAACTGGATCGCCACCAGCCTGCACACACACTGTTACCACATAAGCCTAGCCCATATTGTGTGGAGATTTGTGCGCAAATGTGCAGCTTGGGCGCAGGCTTTTGGCTGCTTATGGATTACTGGAACCTCTTTGATGGCCCGACCCAAAACTAAAACCACTGCTACCACCCTACCCGATGTCAGTGTCTCTGACGATGGCGATGTGCGCCACCTGCACCTAGGCACGCCTTGGATTCAAGGCTCTATGCGTATCAAAGAACCCTTTGAGCTGGAGCTGGAATACGTCCAGCGCATGATGGCTTGGCTGTTGTTTGTCGATCCGGCCACTGTGGCCGGACGCCATGCCATGCAATTGGGGCTGGGCGCTGGGGCTATTACCAAGTTCTGCCACAAAAAGCTGCGCATGTGCGCTACCGCCATAGAACTGAACCCGCAGGTGCTGGCCGTGTGCCGTGCTTGGTTCAAACTGCCCCAAGACAGCTCCATGTTGCGTGTGGTGCTGGCCGACGCTGGCGAAGAAATCCGTCGCGATGAGTGGACAGGCACGGTGGATGCTTTAGCCGTTGATTTATACGACGACAACGCCGCCGCCCCCGTGCTCGACAGCACCGAGTTTTATGCCGATTGCCGCGCCCTGCTCACCGAAGACGGCTGCATGACCGTCAACCTGTTTGGTCGCAGCGCCAGCTTTGACCAAAGCTTAGAAAAAATTGCCACGGCCTTTGGTGAAGATGCCGTCTGGGCCTTCAAACCCACCCGCGAGGGTAACGCCGTGGTGTTGGCCCAACGCACCCCCAGCCGCTTTAAACGTGGTGAGTTGTTGGCCCGCTGCGATGCCGTGCAAGCGCGCTGGGACATCCCGACGCGCAAATGGGTGCGCAGCTTCAAACCCATCACGGCCTGACGCCATGCCCCTGCCTGATACCGAACCCCAACATGGCCCACTAGAGTGGCGTCAAATAGTGCAATGGTTGCGTACCGATGGCGTGATTACGCCCGAAGAAGCCCAGCGCACCATCGCCCGTTGCTCCCAAGCGGAGAGCAGCCAACATCCACTGGTGCGCTTGGCCAATGTCGCCATGACCCATGCCAGCGATGGCAAGGCGTTGGATGTAGAAACGCTCACCGAATTTTTAGCCCGGCACGTGGGCATCTCTTACCTGCGCATCGACCCGTTGCGGGTCGATGTGGGTAAGGTGGCCGACACCATGAGCGCCAGCTATGCCGAGCGCCACAAGGTGCTGCCGGTACAAGTGACCTCTACGGAGGTCGTGGTGGCTACGGCAGAACCCTTTATCACCGATTGGGTGGCCGAAGTTGAGCGCCAAGCGCGGCGCAGTGTGCGCCGCGTGCTGGCTAACCCGCAAGAAATCCAGCGCTACACCGCTGAATTTTTTGCCTTGGCTAAATCGGTACGGGCAGCACAAAAAGCCGGTGGCAGCGCCAGCGCCAGCAGCTTTGAGCAGTTGGTCGAGCTGGGGCGCAGCAATAAGCAACTTGATGCCAACGACCAAGGCGTGGTCAAGGTGGTTGATTGGCTCTGGCAATACGCCTTTGACCAGCGCGCCAGCGATATCCACCTAGAACCTCGGCGCGAACAAGGTGTCATCCGCTTTCGGATTGATGGCGTACTGCACCCGGTGTACCAAATGCCCCCCGGCGTGATGAGCGCGATGGTGGCACGTATCAAATTGCTGGGGCGCATGGACGTGGTAGAAAAACGCCGCCCGCAAGATGGCCGCATCAAAACGCGCAACCAGCGCGGTGACGAGGTGGAAATGCGCCTCTCCACCCTGCCCACCGCCTTTGGCGAGAAAATGGTGATGCGGATTTTTGACCCCGACACTGCCGTCAAAAACTTGGATGCCTTGGGCTTTTTGCCGCACGACGCGCAGCGCTGGGAGGGGCTGATCCAGCGCCCGCATGGCATCATTTTGGTCACTGGCCCCACCGGGTCAGGCAAAACCAGCACCCTGTACTCTACGCTCAAGCGCGTGGCTACTGAGGAGGTGAACGTCAGCACGGTCGAAGACCCGATTGAGATGATCGAACCGAGCTTCAACCAAACCCAAGTGCAGCCACAACTGGACTTTAGTTTTGCCGAAGGCGTGCGCGCATTGATGCGCCAAGACCCCGACATCATCATGGTGGGCGAAATCCGCGACCTTGAAACGGCGGAGATGGCCGTGCAAGCTGCCCTGACCGGCCATTTGGTGTTTAGCACCCTGCACACCAACGATGCGCCCAGCGCCGTCACCCGGCTGCTGGAGCTGGGCATTCCGGCTTATCTGCTCCATGCCACGCTGCTGGGTGTTTTGGCGCAGCGGCTGGTGCGCACCTTGTGCGTACAGTGCAAGCAGCCCGACCCCGATGCACCGCTAGAGCTGCTGGCCGAGGCCGTCAAGCCTTGGAAGCTCTCTGGCGGCTACCAGCCCTATAAACCGGTGGGCTGTGTCGATTGCCGCATGACGGGGTTTCGTGGCCGTATGGGGCTGTATGAGCTGCTCACCGTCAGCGAGGCGCTCAAAACGGGCATCAACGCCGAGCCGTCTATGGATGCACTGCGCCGCCAAGCGGTGCAAGACGGTATGCGCCCGCTGCGCATGGCTGGTGCCCTGCGGGTAGCACAGGGCCTGACCACCCTAGAGGAAGTGGTGGCTACCACACCACAGCCCTAACCGGCACAGACAAGGGTAAATACCGGGGCATGCGTAGGTGGAATCCACATCAGGAGCCAGAGCAATCGCCCGCACAATCGCCCGCTGGTTATTCCGTATGGGAGACACGCTCATGAAAATCAAGAGTCAAAAAGACTTTTTTTCCGGCCTCATGTTTATGGGGGTTGGCATTGCCTTTGCTTGGGGCGCTACTGAATACAGCGTAGGCTCCGGGGCCCGCATGGGGCCGGGTTATTTTCCGCTGGTACTGGGGGCTTTGTTGGCCTTGATTGGTGCTGCCATTGCGCTCAAGGCGCTGGTGGTAAAAACCTTGGATGGCGACAAAATCGGCGCATGGGCTTGGCGGCCCCTGTGCTTTATTTTGGGGGCCAACGTGGTGTTTGGCATTTTGCTGGCCGGGCTGCCGAGCTTGGGCATTCCGGCCATGGGGCTGATCGTGGCTATTTATGCCCTCACCTTCATTTCTAGCTTGGCGGGCTCCGAGTTCAATGCCAAGGGCGTTTTTGTGCTGGCCACCATTTTGGCGGTGGCCAGTTATGTGGCTTTTGTCTGGGCGCTCAAGTTGCAGTTCCCGGTGTGGCCCAGCTTTATCGTTGGCTAATCAGGAGCATCACCCATGGAACTTCTTGACAATCTGGCGATGGGCTTTGGCGTCGCCTTCACGTTTCAAAACCTTATTTACTGCTTTATTGGCTGCCTGCTGGGCACGCTGATTGGCGTGCTGCCTGGCATTGGCCCAGTGGCTACCATCGCGATGCTGCTGCCTGCTACCTATGCCCTGCCCCCAGTGGCGGCGCTGATTATGCTGGCCGGTATTTACTACGGCGCGCAGTACGGCGGCTCTACCACGGCTATTTTGGTCAATCTGCCGGGCGAATCGTCTTCGGTGGTCACGGTCATTGACGGCTACCAGATGGCACGCAAGGGCCGTGCTGGCCCGGCGCTGGCTGCTGCGGGCTTGGGTTCGTTTTTTGCTGGCTCCGTGGGTACGCTGATTTTGGCTGCTTTTGCCCCCGCACTGACCGAGGTGGCCTTCAAGTTTGGCCCGGCAGAATACTTTGCCCTGATGATCTTGGGCCTGATCGGTGCTGTGGTGCTGGCCTCTGGCTCGCTGCTCAAGGCGGTGGCGATGATTGTGCTGGGCCTGCTGCTGGGGTTGGTGGGTACCGACGTGAATTCGGGCGTAGCCCGGTTCTCGTTTGATATTCCAGAGCTGACCGACGGCATTGGCTTTGTTGCCATTGCGATGGGCGTGTTTGGCTATGGCGAAATCATTGCCAACCTAGCGCAGCCCGAAAGTGAGCGCGAGGTGTTTACCGCCAAGGTGCAGGGCCTGTTGCCGACCAAAGAAGACTTCAAGCGCATGACCCCTGCGGTGCTGCGTGGTACGGCCTTGGGCTCGGCTCTGGGTATCCTGCCCGGTGGTGGTGCCCTGTTGGCTGCCTTTGCTGCCTACACCATCGAGAAAAAGACCAAACTGCATCCCGGTGAAGTTCCTTTTGGTCAGGGCAATATCCGTGGCGTGGCTTCGCCAGAAGCGGCCAACAATGCCGGAGCCCAAACCTCTTTCATTCCGCTGCTAACGCTGGGTATTCCCCCTAATGCCGTGATGGCGCTGATGGTGGGGGCCATGACCATCCACAACATCCAGCCCGGCCCACAGGTCATGACCAGCAACCCTGAGCTGTTCTGGGGTTTGATTGCCTCGATGTGGATTGGCAATACCATGCTGGTAATTCTGAATTTGCCCTTGATTGGCCTGTGGATCAAGCTGCTGACTGTGCCTTACCGCTGGCTGTTTCCGTCCATCGTGTTGTTTTGTGCCATTGGGGTCTACTCCACCAACAACAACACCTTTGACATCTGGATGGTGGGCGGCTTTGGTCTGATTGGTTACCTGTTCCACAAATTGGGTGCAGAGCCAGCGCCACTGCTGCTGGGCTTTATTTTGGGCCCAATGATGGAAGAAAACCTGCGCCGCACCCTGCTGCTGTCGCGTGGCGATTGGAGCGTGTTTGTCACGCGGCCCCTGTCGGCGGGCTTGCTGGCTGCCGCCTTGCTGCTGCTTATCATCGTGCTGCTGCCCGCCGTGAAAAACAAACGCGAAGAGGCTTTTGTCGAAGATTAAGCGTTAGCCCTGCACCTTCTTGATCGTAGTGCGTACTCACCCCGGTGCCTTGGAGGCACCGGGGGGCAGCTTTTAGCTGGGCTTGCGCAGCGTCTGCAACATGGGCAGAGACGGGCGCACCACCGGGTCAAGGGTGGCGGTAGGCAATTGGTAAGCGCGCTCATCAAACAGGTCAATGCCGCAGGACAAATTTTCAATCCAGTCCAGAAACTCGCTAATCACCTTGGCACCGAGCAGCGGTGCACCATGTTGCGGCACGATCATCGCAATATCGAGTCGGCGCACCATGCTCACCCATAGGCGCAAAATTTTGTTGGACACCATGTAGCGCCGATGAAAGCCCTCCATCAGCGGCAGATGGCTCTTGAAGTCGGTCACAGGGCGGGCCGCTTGCGCGCCGGTGGTCATAGACACCCCCAAGTCGCCACTGAACAAAATGCGGCTGACGGGGTCATAAAACTGAAAATTGCCTTCCGAGTGCATAAAGTGGGCCGGAATCAGCCAAATCTCATGGCGGCCTAGCGGCAAACGGCCCCCCGCATCGGCCACGCTAATCACGCGGTTTTCCGTCTTGCCCGCCTTGGTAAAGTGGGGCACAAAGCGCTCCCAAACACGCGATATCACCAGCAGGGCCTTGGTGCTAGAGAGCCAACGGTCTAGCGCCGCGATGATGTCTGGATCAGCATGGGAGGCCAACACATACGAGAGCTTTTGCGGCGGAAAATGCTTGAGCATCCCCATATACACCTCGTTGTAGGCCAAATTGCCACCAGGGTCAATCACAGCGCCAGTGTCGTCATCCACAATCAGAAACTGGTTGGCCTGCACCGCCTGCCCGTCCTCGTCTACCAAATCGGTAAACATATAACAGGCATGGTTTTTGTCTCGGTAAAGTTCTATGGGCATATGCAGCAGCAGCGCAAGAGGAGCGCATCGGGTGAGTGGGATGCTTGAGGAGGCTATACCCAGCGGCCAGTCGCCTCCTCAAGCGGCTGTCAGACGGCGAGCAAACGCTCGTTGCGGAAGCTGTCGGCCGCTGTTTCGCGTGGGCGGATCACGGTGCTGATGGAACCATTGACCAGCACTTCAGCAGCGCGGCCACGGGTGTTGTAGTTGCTGGCCATCGACATGCAGTAAGCCCCCGCCGAGAGCACGGCCAGATGGTCGCCGGGGCGCACGGCCAAGCTGCGTTCGCGGCCCAGCCAGTCGCCGCTCTCGCACACCGGCCCCACCACGTCATAGACTTGTGCAGGCACCTCACTGTGCTGCTGCAAAGGCACAATGCCATGAAAGGCTTGGTACATGGCCGGGCGCGGCAAATCGTTCATCGCGGCATCGACGATGCAGAAGTTTTTTTCTTCGCCGGGCTTGAGGTAGAGCACCTCAGTCACGCACAGGCCGGCATTGCCTACCAAAGAGCGGCCCGGCTCAATCAAAAACTGCCGATCACCAAAACCACGCGCATCCATCTTGGCCAGCAATTGCGCCCACAGGTCATCGGCTGCAGGGGGGGTATCGCCGTTGTAGTTGATGCCCAAGCCGCCGCCAAAATCAATATGGTGGATGGGGATGCCTGCCGCCTCAATGGCTTCGATTAAATCGAGCACCCGGTCAGCGGCGTCCAAATACGGCGTAGCTTCGGTGATTTGGGAGCCGATATGGCAGTCAATGCCTACGACGCGGATACCGGCCAAGCTGGCAGCGCGTTGGTAGGTGGCCAAGGTGCGCTCGTGGGCGACACCAAACTTGTTACCCTTGAGCCCGGTAGAAATATAGGGATGCGTCTTGGGATCGACGTTGGGGTTGACGCGGATGCTGACCGGCGCTTGCAAGCCCATCGATACCGCCACCTCGCTCAGAACTTCCAGTTCGGCCTCGCTCTCGACGTTGAAACACAAAATGCCCGCTTGCAGGGCTTGGCGCATCTCGGCACGGGTTTTACCGACGCCAGAAAAAATCACCTTGCCCGCATCGCCGCCAGCGGCTAACACGCGCTCTAGCTCGCCGCCAGAGACGATGTCAAAGCCGCAGCCTTGACGCGCAAAAAACTGCACGATAGCCAGTGAGGGGTTGGCCTTCATGGCGTAGCAAATTTGCACTTTGCGCCCAGCAAAGCCACGCTGGTAAGCCGCCAGAGCTTCCTGCATGGCCGCGCTAGAGTACACAAACAACGGTGTGCCATGCGCTTGTGCCAACTCGGCTACGGGCACGTCTTCAATAAATAGATCAGCGCCCCGATAGGCGATGTGGGGATGGCCGGGCAATACAGTAGAGGTCATGGGGCAACAGATGGAGCAGGAAGGGCAGGGGCCGGGGTAGCGGGAGCAGACGCCGTCGGGGGCAGATACAAAGGGCCGCGTTGACCGCAGGCCGACAGTACCACTGCCACGCTAGCAACAAGGACAAAGCGCCTGACTAGAATTTGAAACGCTTTTAACATGGTGAAATTGTATGACCGACCTTGAATTCTTGGCCCAAGCTGAAAAATTGTTACTGGCCGTGGAGCAGGCTTGTGACCGCATCAACGACAACACCGATGCCGACATCGACAGCCAGCGCAGCGGCGGCATGGTCACGCTCACCTTTCCTAACCGCAGCCAGATCGTCATTAACCAGCAAAAGCCGCTGCATGAAATCTGGCTGGCTACGCGCTCTGGGGGTTACCACTACCGTTTTGACGGCTACCAGTGGCAATGCACTAAAGGCAGCGGCGAATTTTTTGCCCGTTTGGACGCAGATGCCAGCACCCAAGCGGGGCTGGCATTGCATTTTGGCGCTTAATTGCGGAACAAATCCATGATGCGGTTGCGCTCTTCAGTGGCCGGGGGTTGTGGTGCCGCATCGGTGCTGCTACGGGTGCTGCTGGTTGCAGGGCGCGCTTCGCCACCCAAGTTAGACACACCACCGCCACGCGCATACTCGGTGTAATACCATTCGCCGCCGTTTTGCACCACGCCGGGGGGCACGGTGGGCTCCATCACGGGCACATCTTTGAGCGCATGGGCCATGAAAGAAATCCACACCGGCAAACTCAAGCCGCCGCCCGTTTCACGGCTACCCAAGTTGCGCGGTGTGTCGTAGCCAATCCACGTTACGGCAGCCAGCGTAGGCTGGAAGCCCGCAAACCAAGCATCCATGGCGTCATTGGTGGTGCCGGTCTTGCCATACAAGTCGGGGCGCTTGAGCGTGGCTTGGGCGCGTGCCGCTGTGCCTGAACGCGCTACTTCCTGCAACAGGCTATTCATGATGAAGGCATTGCGGGCCTCAATGGCACGCTCTTGCTTGTCCAGCACCGGGGGCTGGGTTTCTGAAATGACCTTGCCTTTGTGATCTGTTACCTTGGCAATCAGCCAAGGATTAACCCGGTAGCCACCATTGGCAAACACCGCATAGCCCACCGCCAACTGCATCGGCGTGACCGAGCCTGCACCCAAGGCCATCGTCAGGTAGGGCAGGTGCTTTTCGGCATCAAAGCCAAAGCGCGTGACCCACTGCTGCGCATTTTTGGTGCCCACGGCCTGCAAAATGCGGATGGAGATCATGTTTTTTGATTTAGCCAAGCCGGTACGCATGGTCATGGGGCCATCGTATTTGCCGTCGTAATTCTTCGGCTCCCAAGGTTGGCCGCCGGTCACGCCAGCATCAAAAAACAGCGGGCTGTCACTAATGACCGTAGCTGGGGTAAAGCCTTTTTCCAGCGAGGCCGAATAGATAAACGGCTTGAAGCTAGAGCCGGGCTGACGCCAAGCTTGGGTGACGTGGTTGAACTTGTTTTTGTCAAAGTCAAAGCCACCCACCAGCGCCCGGATGGCCCCCGTGCGTGGCTCCAAGGCGACAAATGCCCCCTCAACCTCCGGCAGTTGCGTCGCTTCCCAGGTTTTCTTGGCGGTTTTGGTTACCCGAATGATGGCACCCCGGCGCAGTTTGGTGTTGGGGGGGGCCTTGTCGCTCAGGCCCGACTGCACGGGGCGCAAGCCCTCGCCAGTAATTTCCAAGACATCACCATTACCACGCACCGCCACTACTTTGCGTGCGCTGGCCTCTAGCACAATGGCTGAGAGTACATCGCCATTGTCGGGGTAATCGGCCAGTGCATCGTCAATCGCTTCGTCTAGCGCTTGCGGATTGCTGGGTAGGGTGACAAACTTTTCTGGCCCCCGATAAGGCTGGCGGCGTTCGTAGTCCATGATGCCTTGGCGCAGGGCACGATAGGCTACTTCTTGATCCCCAGCGTTAAGGGTGGTGTACACGTTCAGCCCGCGCGTGTAGGCTTCATTTCCGTACTGGGCAAAGATCAGCTGGCGCGCCATCTCTGCCACATATTCGGCATGGGTGCGGGTCTGGTCAGTGCCACTGCGGATGTGCAGTTTTTCTTCACGCGCCTGCATGGCCTGCTCTGCGGT
>JAIESZ010000216.1 GCA_019745615.1 Burkholderiaceae bacterium | reverse complement strand
TAGTTCTCGGGCTTGCTGTGCATCTGCGTACCTTACTGGATGACAGGTGTTGCACTTCAGTTTTGAATCCGCCCTTTTTTATATGGGCGGTCTACTGCAGTTAGTGCTTCAAATATATCTGCAATAGCCATAATTCGCGCCTCAATACTCATCTCTTGTTGAGATAAACGATATGGATAGCCAGTGCCATCCATTTTTTCGTGGTGTCCGCCAGCAATTTCAGTTACTCTGCTCAGATGTTTTGGAAAAGGTAGTGCAGACAACATTTTTATGGTTTGAATAATATGCTCATTAATTTTATAACGTTCTTCATTAGTTAATGTTCCTCTGGCAATAGAGAGGTTATACAACTCACCTCGGTTGTACAAATTTTCCGGTGAAGAAATTTTAAATCCCCATGGATTATTTTCGGTATCAATCACGTCACGGCCTACACGCGGAAAAATATGCTCTGGTTTATCTGAAATTAAATTTTCAAAAACTGGGAGTTTGGTTTTCTGTTGGTCTTTGCGCCGCAATAACTCTGGGTAAGAGATACCAAGGCTGTCGTCTATAGTTCTTAACCAACGTCGCTCCGCTATAGAATTCAGTCGTTCTACTTTATCTGGTGACATAAATTCATCGCCAACATTACAAGCAGCAATAAAATTAAATTCTTCATCCAAAATTGAACATTTTTGTATAATTACTTTTTGCAGTTCATCCATATTGATGGTTTCAGCCGGAAATTTATAGAGTGCTTCTTGATAGGCAGAAATTTCAGCATCTCTTTTTAGCACTTCAAATCGCATACGAATTTCGTGAATTCGATCGTAAATAGTTTCCAGTTTTGTGGCTTTATCAACAACAAATTCTGGTGTAGTCACCTTGCCACAATCATGTAACCAACTTGCAATGTGCAAAGTCTCACGATCCCCCTCCGTCAGAGAAAAATGAGCAAAAGGCCCATCATTTTTCTCGCAAGCTGCCTGAGCTAACATTTTTGTAAGCTCAGGAACACGTTGGCAGTGGCTACCACTGTAAGGGCTTTTAGCGTCAATTGCACCAGCCACCAATTGAATTAAACTCTCAAGCAATATTTTCTGATCTTGAATCATTTTCTGATTATCAATTGCCACTGCAGCAGTACCTGATAATGCATCAAGAAACGCCAACAACTCCGAAGGAATAGGTGCTGAACTAGCATAGTCAGCAGGAGAAATCGGCAAATTCAGAACTAATGACCCTAAAACTTCATTAGAACGATTGCGCAATGGCAAAGAAACAATATGTGCATTTAAAATATCAAATGATTTAAATAAATTAGAATAATTTATAAGATCCAACGAATCATCTCTACTGACGCGAATTGATTTCAAGCAGCCATCCATTATAGATCTAACCTCTAGCGGATATTTTCCCCATCATTTAAATTGTATGCCGGCAAGGCAGCAATATCCTGCTCAATTTTATTGAATTGTTGCGCTGCAATTTTTGCTTCTTTCCCATCATTTGATATTAATATCAAAGAACCACCAACAGCACCAGATATCGAAATGGTTTCTCGCAGTATAATGTTAATTAATTTTTCAAAATCACTTTCTCTACTAAGAGCTCCAGATATTTCCAAGAAGCGCTTTAGCGTATGCTTCATGCTTGTCATATTAAGCGCTAAATTATCTACTTCTGCAATACTGCTTCGCAACGGATCAGGGCCAGAAAAATCAAATCTCTGAATTGAATTTGCTATCTTCACCAAATCACGCAAAGGCCTTGATATTTTTTTTGATGCATAAAATACTGCTGGAAGCATTAACAAAGTAAACACCAACCCCAAAAATACTGACAAGTTACGCATATGAATGGAATCGGCCATTAATTCCTCATAAGGTATAGCAACACCTAAAAATAACCTCTCTGCACCAGAGTCATCTATTGACTCTACGCGATAATACCATTTATCACCATCTACATTTATTTGCGAATTTGTTTTTTCAGAATTTTTATTATTGTAAGAGTAGGTTTTCCATTTTTCAAATAATTCAGAAAGCGCAGGAACACCAAGTTCATTTACCAGCACTACATCATCTTTCCCAGCACTGTTTTTCTTGAAAATTTTCGAAGCATCACGGTAAGCCAATACAACACCAGAAGAATTAAAAAGAACCAACTCAGCTGATGGCGTTATATTTTGCTTTTCTACTAGACGAGATAAACCAGTCAAACTCATATCTATCCCAACAACACCTTCTTTCCCTACGCCAATGGTGGCTAAAGTAATACCAATTTTTTGGTTAGAAGAGAAGACATAAGGTACTGTTTGTATGATGCCATCTGGCGTATTTGCAGATTTAGCTTGTAAGTACCAAGGGCGAATGCGTGGATCAAATTGGTATTCTGGTTTTTCTAAAGTTTGAATTAAGTTTAATCCAGCATCATAAAAGTAAAAATATCCTATAAAATCCTCTTTGTCACGATCTACGCTTTGTACTAAAAACATAGCCTCTTCTGGTGCATTGAAGGTTTTACGATCTTTGGGTTGATCTTTGAGATTACGCATCAAGACAAAGGAACCATTCAATGTTCCAGCGTACACAGAACCAGCCGATGGGTTTTGTCGCAGTGCTGCCGCCATTGGGCCAAGTTGCCCAAGTCGGGCTTCGTGGGTTTTTCCGGTAACCAATGGAGTTTCTGCTAATATTTTTTATAGCACTTTTCATCGGCAGTAATTCGGCATCAAACACCCCGTTTAGTTCTCGACTAACGCGCTCTACTTTGTCATCAGCGACCCGTAAGTCACGTTCATTACCAAGGTACAAAGTCATCGATTGCATCGATAGGTAAAAAATGACAACCAAGCCCAGCATCAGACTTGCAAGTGCGATGTGCAGTGGTTTCGCCTGAAAAATAGAGTCGCGCATCAAAAGAACCTTGAATTTTTGAATGGTTAGATTGGGGTCATCGAAGTATTATGCCTTTTACTTGATCAAAGACATTTCTTAACTCTCTTTGATTTTTTATTTTTTAAATCATGTAAGTTACATTAAAATTCTGGAAAGTTCTCCTGCCTCCAGCGACAATCTCCCGGCCCGGTTCAGCTTGATTGTCATGGCCCGGCTCTTGCATTGAGAATACGCGATTGAGCTCGCTACCACCCAGAAAGCCCCTCATGCCATCATCGAGCGCCACTGTCCATATCGACACCTTCATGCCCTTTATGCGCGATGTTGCACGCTGCGAAACCTCGCTGCGCGAACTCAACCTGATGTGGCGACTAATAGAAGCCTCGGCCAAAATGAACTGTCCTGAAGAGGCGCACAACATTTTGCCGATGATGGCCGCTACGCGCGAAGGCTTTCAACGGCTGGAAGGCGATCTGGTCACCTCTTTGGTGCATGAGTCGATTACCAAAGTGATGGACGAAATCGGCACCCACGCCCACCACGTCATTGACATCGTGGTGCGCAACCTCTACGAACGCACTGCCGATGTCGGCTTCTTGGCCACCGACCAAGAACTGTGCCGCTTCGTCGCGGGCACCCAACCAGACCCCGGCCCGGTCATCGCCCGGCTGCGTGAATACCGCAACAAATACACGGTGTACGACGAAATTTTGTTGCTGGACCCCCGAGGCAACGTACTGGCCCAAACCGATGAAGACTCACCGGTCGAAGGCAGCCGCGACCCGCTGATTCGGCAAACACTGCAAAACAATGGCTATGTCGAGACGTTTCGCTCTAGCGACCTGCGCCCAGGCAAGCGCCACGCACTCATCTACTCACACCGCATGCTCGACCCGCGCACCAACGAGCCGGTGGGTGTACTGTGCCTGAGCTTTGGCTTTCAGCGCGAGATGGACAGCATATTTCACTCACGGCAAGATGCAGATTACCGCAACATCGCGCTGCTGCTGAACGCACAAAACCGTGTTGTTTCTAGCAGCGATGCACTGTGGATTCCAATCGGTGCCCCAGTGCCCACCAACCCCAACGGGGTGCCGCAGTTAATGATCTACGGTGGACGCACCTATTTGGTGCGAACCATGGTGGCACAGAACTACCAAGGCTACCCCGGCCCAGCCGGGTGGAAGGGACAAGTCATGGTGCCGATTGAGCTGGCCTTCTCGGCCAAAACAGGGCGAGCCATCGACAACCTCGAACCCGCCATCGCCCAAGGCCTGTTGGCCCACGCACAAACCTTTTGCCCCCCGTTGTACGAAATTGTCACAGCGGCCAACACCATTCGCCGCGTGGTCTGGAACGGCCAAGTCATGTCTGCCGGGCAGCCGGGCAACGTGCAAAAACTCAAAGCCATTCTGGATCAAATTGGCGAAACCGGCGCACGCACCAACGAGGTGTTCACCCAATCGATCCGGGATTTGTACGACACGGTGCTCAGTTCGAGCATGCGCGATGGCGAGTTTTTGACGCAATTGCTGGTCGATTTGCTCGACCGCAACCTGTACGAACGGGCCAACGACTGCCGCTGGTGGGCATTGACACCCGAGTTACGGGCATTGTTGGCCGACCGAGCCAACGGCGGCACCCACACCAGCACGAACGACTACAACGCCATTGGGCGCATTTTGGAGCATATCAACGGTCTCTACACCGTCTATACACGCTTGGTGGTGTACGACCGCCAAGGTCGCATCGTCGCTGCCAGCCGCCCGACCTGCCAAGACGGCAGCAGCGTCATTGGCACCTTTATCGAAGAAGAGACCGTAGCCGCTGTGCTGGCCCTGCCCAGCACCCAGTCGTACCACGTCACCCCGTGGACGACCTCGGCCTTGGACGATGGCAAACCGACCTACGTGTACCACGCGGCCATCCGCGCCCCGGGCGACGATGCCAACATCGTCGGGGGCATTGGCATTGTTTTTAACTCCAGCACCGAGTTTGCTGCCATGCTCAAGGGGGCCACGGCCAACAAACCCGGTACGCTGGCGGTGTTTGTTGATCGCCAAGGCTTGGTTCTTGCCAGCACCGACCCAGCCCGGCCCGTAGGCCACCAAATGGCGCTACAACCCGACATGGCAACCCTGCCCAACGGCCAAAGCCTCTCGCGCACGATGGTGCATGACGGCCACTACTGCATCATCGGTTGCTCGGCCTCCAACGGCTACCGCGAATTCAAAATCAGCGATGGCTACCGCAGCGATGTGCTGGCGCTGTCCTTCAAATTGTTTGGGGCGGTACAAAACGGTGCCCTCGATGCGGTCAACCGCCGCCGCACAGCGCTACAGGCCGATGCCAGCCCCACCGACAGCCACGAGATGGCAACCTTCTTTGTGGATGCCGGAATTTTTGCCCTCGATGCCCAAGGGGTGCTAGAGGCTCTGCCCGCCAGCGCCATTGCCTCGGTCTCGGCGGGGCGCTTGCCTTATTGCATTGGCACACTGGCACGCAAATCCCACGGCAACATCACAGGCTACGTCTGGGTTTTTGACCTGGGGCACTTGTTGCGTGGTGAGCCTTCAGAGATCACCCAACAAAGCCAAGTCATTGTGCTGCAACACGAAGGCAGGCGCGTCGGACTGCTGGTGAATGAACTGCACGGTGTCACGGCATTTTCGGGCAGCAAGATCATTGTGGCCCCCTCTTTGCCGGGACACAACGGCAGATTGATTACGCGCCTCATCAAAGCGAACGAAGGAAAAATTTTGGTGCAATGCTTGGACGTGGCCCGACTGATGGAGGTGCTGCGCCGCCCAGCCGAAGGCGACTTCAAAGCAGCCTCAGATACCCCGCAGAGTACACATGGAGTAGCTTGATATTGCAAAATATAAAATTTTTCATCTGTTTATTAAAAATAAAAAATAAATGCACTATTCATCTGTCAAAAATCATTTAAAACCTTACGCTATTTTAGCGCGCCGCAAGACAACAATTAACCACGCCTTCGCTGCTGCTATCGCACCCAGCGATGAGTACTCAGCTGCTACTGTACGAGAAACCATTGCCACTCTTGGCCAAGATCCAGAGAATTTGCGGTGCGCATACTGTGATGAACCGGCTCAAACTTGGGATCATGTATTTGCTACAGTCAAGAACTCCAACTTTAGTGGGCATGGACATCGACTAGGAAATCTCCTGCCATGCTGCAAGCAATGTAACTCATCCAAGGGTAACAAGGACTGGCGCGTATTTCTTGTCCAGCTTGGAGCACCAGAGAAACTAGAACGCACCAGACGAATTGAATCGTATCTATCTAAATACTCTGGAATAGATTCCTTACCAAATGACTCATTAGAATATCGAAAATTCATTAAAATAAAATCAGATGTATTGCAATTACTAGCGGAGGCAGATCAACTTGCAAAAATAATCCGTGAAAATAAAAAATTACCAGTCATCACACCAAAAGATCCTCTGTAATTATTCATTAATACGCAGCAACACCAAGGCTTATTATGAAATTACCTCAAATTTTGATTTAAATACCAAAACAAATTCACTCTACGTCATCCTTCCATTTTTTATGAGTATTCGCTGATCTACAGGATCATGTAAAAGTCGTAACGAACATGTAGCGTAACCTCTGTTCCGGTAAGAAACAACGCGAAATCTGCCGCACATCAGCGCTGGTTTTCTGAGGGGGTAAGCCCACCACCGGCATCCAACCAATGGCGAAGGATCGATTGCCGCTCCTCGGGCGATACCACCGGCTCGACCCCAGAGGGTTCGGTGATTTCTGGGCGCGGTGCTGCTGCGGGCGCAGGCTCGGGGGTTGGCAAGCGCGGCGGCGGTGCTGGCGCAGGTGCTAATGCAGGAGCCACCAGCGTCTGCCACCAACCGCGCAACCGGTTGAGCAGTGTGCCAAAACGGTTTTGTTCTGGTACGTCGGTAAAACGGGCACGCACATCAATCGCCTTGGCGCGCAGCGTTTGCTGAAAAAACTCGCCCACCATCGGCAGAGCGCTGTTCGCGCCTTGCCCCCAGTGGTCGCTGCGCAGCGTGATGCGGCTGTCGTTAAAACCGACCCAAGCGCCTGCTACCAATTGCGGGTGCATCAAAATAAACCAGCCATCGGCGTTGTCTTGGGTCGTGCCCGTTTTGCCCGCCACGTCTGCGCGAATGCCGTAGCGGGTGCGAATCGACCGGCCCGTGCCTTGGTCGATCACGCCGCGCAAAGCATCGCGCAGTGTTTGCGCGGCTGGGGCAGGCAGCACTTCTTGCGGGGTCACAGGCGCAAACACTTGCAGCACTTGACCCCGGCGGTCTTCGATGCGGGTCACCAGCACCGGCTCGACATAGCCGCCTGCATTGGCAATGGTCCCGTAGGCTGACACCATCTCTTTGAGCGTGACCGGGCTGGTGCCCAGCGCCAGCGCCGGCACTGCGTCGAGCTTGCTGTCGCGCACGCCCATCGCTCGGGCCAGTTGTGCCACTTTGCTGGGGCCGACTTGCTCCATCAATTGGGCGGTAATGGTGTTTTTGGAATAAGCCAACCCATCGCGCAAGCTCATGGCCCGGCCACTGGGAGCGCTGGCATCGGTGGGTCGCCAAACCTCACCGCTGGGCAGGGTGATTTCTACGGCCCTATCGACCAGTGTGTCGCTGGCGCGCAAACCCTGCCCAAAGGCCACGCCATAAACAAACGGTTTGAAGGTCGATCCGGGCTGGCGACGGGCTTGCTGCACATGGTCAAACGGGTCTTGGGCAAAATCGCGGCTCCCCACCCAAGCGCGCACTTGGCCCGTATGCGGCTCCAATGCCATGAACCCGGCTTGCACCCGTGTTTTGCTCTGGCGCAGGGCACGCACCAAAGCAGCATCGGCCAACAAGGGTTTGATGGCTTCGTCTGGGGACTGGCCTTTGGCAACGGCACTGCGGTATTCGGGCGTTTCGCGCAACAACGACTGCACTAGCGGGTTGCGAATGCTCCAGCCGCTGCGCTGCGCCCAAGCGCTATCGGCCACGTTTTGCAAGCGCTGGCCTTGGCGCACCACAGCTTGGGTGGCCCATGCCTGCAAACGGCTGTCGATGGTGGTGTGTACCACCAAGCCATCGGCATAAATGTTGTAGCCATTGCGGTCGGCCCACACAATCAACCATTTGCGAAGCTGCTGGGCAAAATGGGGTGCCGTGCCTTGCGGCTCGGGCTGGCGCTCAAATTCAATCCGCAGTGGGCGTTTTTGCAAGGCCTCCAATTGCTCTGGCCCCAGTTTGCCGCGTTTGACCATCTGCGCCAGCACAGTGTTGCGCCGCATTTGAGCCCGTTCGGGGTTCAGCACCGGGTTGTAGTAGCTGGTGCCTTTGAGCATGCCAATCAGGGTGGCGCTTTCGAGCACCGACAATTGGCTGGCCGATGTGTCAAAGTAGGTGCGCGCGGCCATCTCGATGCCGTAAGCGTTGTAGAGAAACGGCACGGTGTTGAGGTAGGTCTCCAAAATTTCGTCTTTGGAGTAGAGCAGCTCAATTTTCAGTGCCGTAATGGCCTCTTTGAGTTTGCGCGTGAGCGTCGGCGCACGGCCTATGTCTTCCGGAAACAGGTTGCGCGCCAGTTGCTGCGTCAGGGTGGAGCCGCCTTGGCGCTCGCCCGAGAAAGTCGCCAGCGCCGCCGACGCAGTGCGCCGCCAGTCTAGGCCCCAATGTTGGTAAAAACGGTGGTCTTCGGTGGCAATGAGTGCATCGACCACGTGCGGCCCCATCTGGGCCAGTGGCACCCATTCGCGGTGAACCCATTGGTACTGGGCCAGCAGTTTGCCGTCGCTGCTCAGTACCTGCGCGGGCTGCTCTAGTTTGGCTTTGCGAATGTCGCTGATCGCCGGGGTCAGCGGAATCAGCACCAACACATACAGCAACAGGAGCAGTGGCAATGCGGCCACACACCACACCAGCGTGCGCCGCTGGGGGCGTTTAACAATCAAATTGGCCTCTAGCGCTTGTTCTGCTTACGTTTCTTGCTATCAATTGGATACTTCTCCCGCCAACAGCGCCAGCATTGCGGCCTCGTCGAGCACCGGCACACCCAGCTCTTGCGCGCGGGCCAGCTTGCTGCCCGCCTCGGCACCAGCGACGACGTAGCTGGTTTTTTTACTGACCGAGCCTGCCACCTTGGCCCCGGCGGCTTCGAGCATGTCTTTGGCCTGATCGCGGCCCAAGGTGGGCAGCGTTCCGGTCAGCACCACGGTTTTACCTGCCAGAGGCAGCACTGCGCGCGCAGCCACCGCGCCCTCTGTCCACGCCACGCCGCAGGCCCGCAATTGATGAACCACCTCGCGGTGGTGCGGTTGCGCAAAAAAGGTGCGGATGCTCTGCGCCACCACCGGGCCGACATCGTGCACTTGCAACAGCTGCTCAGGTGTTGCCTCGATGATGGCATCGAGCGTACCAAAGTGGCGCGCCAAATCCTTGGCCGTTGCCTCACCGACATGGCGAATGCCCAGCGCAAACAAAAAGCGCGGCAGGGTGGTTTGTTTCGATTTTTCTAGCGCAGCCAGTAAATTTTGTGCCGATTTATCGGCCATGCGCTCCAATGCGACCAGCGACGCTAGGCCCAATTGGTACAAATCGGGCAAGGTGCGCACCACGCCCGCTTCCACCAGTTGATCGACCAGCTTGTCGCCCAGCCCCTCAATGTCCATCGCCCGGCGCGCAGCAAAATGCAGCAAGGCCTCTTTGCGCTGGGCCGCGCAGAACAATCCGCCGGTGCAGCGGTGGTTGACCTCGCCGGGTTCGCGCACCACGGCGCTGGCACACACCGGACACTGGCGCGGCATCGCAAAATTGGGCACATAGCTGCTGCGCGGTGCGGGCAGCACGCCAACCACTTCAGGAATCACATCCCCAGCGCGGCGCACGATGGCCTGATCGCCCACCCGCACCCCTTTGCGGCGCAGCTCAAACAGGTTGTGCAAGGTGGCATTGGTCACCGTCACGCCGCCCACAAACACCGGAGCCAGCCGTGCCACGGGTGTCAGTTTGCCGGTACGCCCGACCTGCACATCAATGCCCTCAATGCGCGTCACCATCTCTTGCGCTGGGTATTTGTGCGCCACGGCCCAACGGGGTTCGCGGGTCTTGAAGCCCAGTTCACGCTGCAACGCCAGTGCATCGACTTTATAGACCACGCCGTCGATGTCGTAGGGCAGCTGGTCGCGCTGCTGCCCGATGGCTTGGTGATACGCTATCAATTCAGAAGCACCAAAGACTTGCTGCACTTGGGCTGCAACCGGAAAATCCCACAATTTCAGCGTTTGCAGCAGTTCGTAGTGCGTGGCCCATGCCGGGCCACCTTCGCTGGCCGGTGTGACCTCGCCAACGCCGTAAGCAAAAAACCGCAGCGGACGCTGGGCAGCAATTGCTGGATCGAGCTGGCGCACGGCACCCGCCGCCGCGTTGCGTGGATTGACAAAGGTTTTCTGGCCGCGTTCGCGTTGTGCCGCGTTCAGGCGGTCAAAGTCGGCACGGGCCATGTAGACCTCGCCGCGCACCTCCAGCACCGGCGGCACACCGGCAGGCAACAACAGCGGAATCTGGCGAATGGTGCGAATGTTGTGCGTCACGTCTTCGCCGACTTCGCCATCGCCGCGCGTGGCCGCCTGCACCAACGCGCCGCCCTCGTAGCGCAGGCTCATTGCCAAACCATCGAATTTGGGTTCGGCCACGTAACCCAGCGGCGCACCATTGGCGATCTCAAGCGCTGCCTGCGACAACGGCACGGCGGGCAATCGCTCACCACGTTCAAACTTGCGCTGCTCGCCGCTCAGGTAGGAGCGCAGTTGTTGCTCGAACTTTTCGGCACCGGCAGGCGAGACATCGGTTTCGGTGCGAATCGACAGCATCGGCATCGCATGGCGCACCGGCACCAGCCCAGCCATGACCATGCCGCCGACACGCTGCGTTGGCGAATCGGTAGTGACCACATCAGGGTGAGCAGCTTCTAGCGCCTGCAATTGCTGGTAAACGCGGTCGTACTCAGCGTCGGGCACCTCGGGGGCATCTTGCACGTAATACTGGTGGCCCCAGCGGTTCAGGCAGGCGCGAAGTGCTGTTGCTTGCGCTTCTATTTCGATAGCATCTGGTGCAGGTACAGCAGGGGCTGGAGCCTTAAAAAGCTCCAAATTCTCGGTCATGGGGGCCATTTCGGGCTTTAGCTGAACAAGCGCCGTGCCAGCGCCGACCCCGCCGACAGCCCACGGCTGTCGAGCTGGTCATAGAGCAACTCTAAATCGCCAGCAATCGGGTCCATCGCCATCGACGGCAGCGGCGTACCGTTTTGGTCGCACAACACCCCATCCATGATGGTGCAAAGGGCATCGGCCACTTCGCGCAGACGGGCAAAAGGTGTCTCTGAGCGGTGCACTTGGGCCACGTCCAAACTGAGCGTCAAATCGCGAATCGCCGACTGCTCTAGGTCTTCTGCCAACGCCGCTTGGGAATCAAATGCCAAGCCCAACAGCGGCGGCAAGCCCGGTGCGAGTGCAGGCAACACCATGCGCCCGGCCAGCGCGCCGGGCACAAAACCCAGACGGGCGGCATTTTGCTGCAAATAGCCCGGACTCCAAGCCGCCAAGCGTGCGCGCAGCACAAACGCCAGTTGGGCATCGTGCTCGCTGGCAAACTGATCGAGTTCGCGGGCGCGATGCACCTCGTGGCGCATGTCTGGAAAATCCACCGCAGCATTGATGGCATCGGCAAAAGCCTGCGCTTTGTGAACAAACTCAGAAAACTCAATATCGTTCAGTGCCCCGGTACGGTTGGCCAACTGAACACCGGCTTGAAACAGGCGGTAGCGGTGGCTCGGGGCGGGCTTCTCCCACTGCTGGGTGGCTTCGTTAAAGGCTTCGATGGCGAAAGACTTGCTCCCGGCACGGCGCGTCGGTGGCAAGGCAGCCAACACAGCCTCACCGGGCACGGCATGCTCGGTTTGCAAGCTGGCCACAGCGTCAATCAACGGGTCCAGCGCCAGCCGTCGCTCATGCACCGGCGCAGTAGCACGGGCAGGGGCACTGCTTTCGCGGGGCTGCTGGTCTGGGGCCGGCTCAACTGCCCGTTCCGCCCGTTCGGGCTTGTGCGCTGGGGCCGGGGCTGGTTCTAGCGGCTGGGGATCGGCTGGTGAAAAGAACTCTGCCTCCTGCGCATGTCTGGCCGCAGGTGCAGGTGCAGGCGGAGGCCGGTGGTCGAACGACTGCTGGTGAACACTCGGCTCAAACGCTGGCTCGTGGCGCAGACCCGAATCGGTGGTGCTTTCGGGTTCGGTCGGCAACGCCTTTTTGGGGGTATTGCGGTGCGTAGTCCAAGCGTTATAAGCCACGATCAAGGCCAGTAACAAAGCGCCAATAACGGCCAAGCTGATTTGCAAATTGCTCATGGTGGGTGTGGTTTTATTCAGGCGGCATCGGCCATAGACAAGGCGGACTCCATGTCCACCGCGACGATGCGCGAGACGCCCTGCTCTTGCATGGTGACACCGATCAATTGTTCGGCCATTTCCATGGCTATTTTGTTATGGCTGATAAAGAGAAATTGGGTTTCACGGCTCATACTCGACACCAATTTGGCGTAACGCTCTGTGTTGGCATCGTCCAGTGGCGCATCCACCTCGTCGAGCAAGCAAAAGGGTGCAGGGTTGAGCTGAAAGATAGCAAAAACCAGCGCAATAGCGGTCAAGGCCTTTTCGCCACCCGATAGCAGGTGAATAGTTTGGTTTTTCTTGCCCGGTGGTTGGGCCATGACTTGTACGCCAGAATTCAAAATTTCGTCACCAGTGATGATAAGGCGGGCGTTACCGCCCCCAAAAAGCTCTGGAAACATGCGCCCAAAGTGCTGATTGACTGTATCAAAAGTTCCCGACAGTAAATCGCGAGTTTCGGCATCGATTTTGCGGATGGCTTCTTCCAACGTGTTCATGGCATCGCTCAAATCGGCCATTTGCGCATCCAAAAACGTTTTGCGTTCGCTCGCGGCAGTCAACTCTTCCAGCGCAGCCAAGTTCACCGCCCCCAGTGCAGCAATGTCGCGGTGCAGGCGGTCAATCTCGGCCTGCAAGCCTGTCACGCGGACATTTCCTGGCGCAATCGATTGGGCCACGGTAGCCA
Organism: Burkholderiaceae bacterium; assembly: GCA_019745615.1. Taxonomy (GTDB): domain Bacteria; phylum Pseudomonadota; class Gammaproteobacteria; order Burkholderiales; family Burkholderiaceae_C; genus Simplicispira. Next base: position 21,449 of record JAIESZ010000216.1, on the reverse strand, counting down.
AATCAGCCTGCGCGTCGGCCAACAGGCCGCTGTATTGCTCCAGCCCCAACCGCGCCGCCTGCTCCTTGAGCTGAAATTCGGTGATGCGCGCGCGCAATGGCTCCAAAGCGCGTTCGAGCTGCATCCGCTGCTCGTCGCGGGCACGCAGCCGACTGGTCAGGTCATCGTACTCGCTGCGCTGGGCCGCCAGATGCTGTTCACGCTCTATTTTCAGCGCCAGCACATCTTGCAAACCACCCTGTGCGGCGGCATCGGACAGGCGTTCTAGTTCGGCTTGGGCACGCAAAATTTCATCGGCCAGCGCTGTGGTTTGCTGGTCGGCGGTGGCTAACGACCGCGTCAGCTCGGCCCGGCGGGCCTCCATGCTGCGCTGGGCAAACAGCGCTTCTTGGGCTTGGCGCTCAAGGCTGCGCTGTTGCTCGCGGCTGGCGTGTAGCCTGCGCTCGGCCTCGATCACCCGGTCATCGAGTTGGGCATGCTGCTCTTGGCTGTCGGCCAACTGCATATCGAGTGCCTCAAAACGGGCTTCGGCCTCTGCACTGCGCTCTTGCAACTCCAACAACTGGGCCTGCACTTCGGCCAAATCGGTGCCGATTTGTGCGCTGCGGGCCTGCGTTTGTGCCACCAGTTGCGACAGGCGCAGGTGCTCTACCTGCAAGGCATGGGCGCTGTTTTGGGCCTCGGTGGTCTCGCGGCGCAACGCTGTCAGGCGCTGGGCGGCATCGGCATAGGCAGCTTCGGCCCGCACCAGCGCCGTGCGCGACTCTTCACTGATGAGGGCCTGGGCCCGCAGTTCTTTGCCCAAGTTCTCGATTTCTTGCGCCCGCGCCAACAGACCCGATTGCTCGGAATCTTGGGCATAAAAATCAATACTGTGGGCTGTCACCGCATGCCCGCCGGGGACGTAAAGGGTCTCGCCCGGCTGGAGCTGGCTGCGCCGGTTCAAGGCCTCATCCAAGGTTTGGGCGGTGTAGCAGCCTTGCAACCAATCGGCCAACACAGCCCGCAAACCGGCATCGTCCCAACGCAACAAATCGGCCAATGCGGGCAAAGAAGCGTGGGTATGCAAACGCCTTGCCGCATCAAAATCGGCCAGCACCGCTGCCGGTGGACTGAAAAAGGACAACTTGGCCGGTGGCGCATCGCCGGTGCCTGCACCCAAAAATCCACGCACCCGGTCTAAACTGCCCACTTGCAGCGCCATCAGCCGTTCGCACAGGGCCGCTTCAAGGGCGTTTTCCCAACCCGGTTCAATGTGAATACGGCTCCACAAGCCCTGCAAGCCTTCTAAGCCATGCCGCTCCAACCAAGGCTGGAGCTTGCCGTCGGTTTTGACCTTTTCTTGCAAAGCCTTGAGCGCTTCCATGCGCGCTGACAATTCGGCTTGGCGCGCGCCCTGTGCGTTCACGGCCTGCTGGCGGCTACGGCGGTCTTCGTCCAGACCGGGCAGCGCGTCTTGCGCATCGGTCAGGCGCGCTTGCGTTACCTCTAACGCTTCTTGCGCGGCATCGAGTTGGCCGTGCAAATCCAGCAAGCGGGCTTCATCGGGCGCAGCCAAGGCATTGCGGTCAGCGCACAAGCGCTCGTGGCGTGCCTCTAGCTGGCGGCTTTGCTGCTCGATGCTGCGCTGCTCGGCAGCCAGCACCTGAATTTGCTGCTGCACTTGCACCACTGCGGTGCGCTGGGTATTGGCGCGGCTTTGGCTTTGGCGCAGCGCATCTTCCAGATCAGGCAGTTGCATCGCCTGCTCCTCGACTTGCGCGGCCAACAATTGGGCTTGTTCTTCTGCGTCCAGCCCAGCACCGGCCAGATTTTCCAGGTCGATTTCGGCCTCCTCGCGCCGGGCAGACCACTGGGCCATTTGCTCGGCCAGCGCCAGCAAGCGCTGCTGCACGCGCTGGCGACCTTCGAGCACATAGCGAATTTCGGCCTCTAAGCGACCCACTTCGGCGGTAGCCTCGTAGAGTTTCCCTTGCGCTTGGTTCACATGGTCGCCCGCCGCATAATGGGCTTGGCGAATGGTTTCCAACTCCGCTTCGATATGGCGCAAATCGGCCATGCGCGACTCTAAATCGTTGACGGCCTGCAAGCCCTCGGTACGCACCCGTATTTGCTCTGATTCGGCCTCGGCACGCTTCAAAAACCACTGCTGGTGCTGCTTGAGCGTGACACTGGCTTGCAGCGCGTGGTATTTTTGGGCGATTTCGGCCTGTTTTTCGAGTTTTTCGAGGTTGGCGTTCAACTCACGCAGGATGTCTTCCACCCGCGTCAGATTTTCGCGGGTGTCAGCAAGGCGGTTCTCGGTTTCACGGCGGCGCTCTTTGTACTTAGAGACCCCCGCCGCCTCTTCGAGAAACAAGCGCAAATCCTCGGGGCGCGATTCAATAATCCGGCTGATGGTGCCCTGCCCAATGATGGCGTAAGCGCGCGGCCCCAAACCTGTGCCCAAAAACACATCCTGCACATCGCGCCGACGCACCGGCTGGTTGTTCAAATAGTAGCTGCTGGTGCCATCGCGGGTCAGCACGCGTTTGACGGCAATCTCGCCGTACTGACCCCACTGACCACCCGCGCGGTGGTCGGCATTGTCAAACACCAGCTCCACGCTAGCGCGGCTGGCTTGTTTGCGGCTGGTGGTGCCACTGAAAATCACGTCCTGCATCGACTCGCCGCGCAGCTCAGACGCTTTGCTCTCGCCCAGCACCCAGCGCACGGCATCCATGATGTTCGATTTGCCGCAGCCGTTAGGCCCGACCACGCCCACCAGTTGGCCCGGAAGCATGAAATGGGTGGGTTCGGCAAACGACTTGAAGCCGGAGAGTTTGATGGAGTTGAGACGCACGAAAAACCTTGTAACACCGCACCGCTGGCGCAGCGCCGAGGCCGGGCGGTTCAGGGGGTGAATGTTACCCGAGGCAACCGCCCCTCACAGCGGCCAAGCCACTTCCAGTCAAGGGCGAGATTTTTCAGGGGGCAAGCCCCGCTGGTACCAACCCTGAGAACGATTGACAATTCTGACCACCAACAACATCACCGGCACTTCGATCAGTACCCCGACCACCGTAGCCAGTGCCGCGCCCGAATGGAAACCAAACAGGCTGATGGCGGCGGCAACAGCCAACTCAAAAAAGTTGGAGGCACCAATCAAGGCCGAGGGACAGGCGATGTTGTGCTTTTCGCCCACAGCGCGGTTCAGCCAGTAAGCCAGCGCTGAGTTAAAAAACACCTGAATCAAAATCGGCACGGCCAGCAGGGCAATCACTAACGGCTGGCGCAAGATGGCTTCGCCCTGAAAAGCAAACAACAGCACCAGCGTGGCCAGCAACGCGGCAATCGACCACGGGCCGATGGTTTGCATCGCTTTGTCAAAAGCCGCTTGACCCTTGCCAAGCAAGACTTTGCGCCAAAGCTGCGCCAAAAGCACCGGAATAACGATGTACAACACCACCGAGGTCAGCAGCGTGTCCCACGGCACCGTGATAGCCGAGATACCGAGCAAGAAGGCCACCAGCGGCGCAAAAGCGACGATCATGATGCCATCGTTCAGCGCCACCTGCGACAACGTAAACAGCGGATCACCGCCGGTCAGGCGGCTCCACACAAACACCATCGCCGTACACGGTGCCGCTGCCAACAAAATCAGTCCGGCGATGTAGCTGTCAATTTGGTCTGGCGGCAGCAGCGGAGCAAACAAGTGCCGAATAAACAACCAGCCCAAAAACGCCATGGAGAACGGTTTGACCAACCAATTGACGAACAAAGTCACGCCGATGCCGCGCAGGTGCTGGCGCACCTCGTGCAACGCACCAAAATCGACCTTGACCAGCATCGGAATAACCATCACCCAAATCAGCAGGCCCACCGGCAAATTGACTTGCGCTACCTCCATGCGGCCAATGGCTTGAAACGCACCCGGAAACCACTGGCCCAAGCCAATGCCCGCCACGATGCACAAAAACACCCACACCGTCAGGTAACGCTCAAACACGCTCATCGGTGCCCCGGCAGCAGATGGGGCTGCGGCTTCACATCCGACGGCGCTCATAGCAAGGCCCCGCCCAAGGCCAAGCGTTGCAAGCGCTCGACACCGACCGGCTCGTCTTGGAGCAAGGACACCACGGCGTAACGCTCGGCGTGTTGTGTGGCTACAGCCTCCATCCCGTGGAGTTCGTTGCGCGTACTAATGGTGCTCATAATGTGAGAAAGCTTATTTAGCTGCCAAAGCACGGACAGCATCTTGCAGCAGGGCTTTTTGCAGTTTTTCGGGCGGCAGATTCATCAAAATATCAAGGCGCTTGCCGATGGCGAGCAAGGTGGCACGAAAGGCATCGCGCTTTTGTGCTTCAGGGGCATCACCCTCTGAGGGATCGGGATAGCCCCAGTGGGCGGTGGCGGGGCGACCGGGCCAGATCGGGCAGACCTCGCCCGCAGCGTTGTCGCATACGGTGATGATCAAATCCATGGACGGTGCATCGGGGGCCGCAAACTCGTCCCAGCTTTTGCTGCGCAAGCCCGCCACCGAAATACCGGCCTGCGCCAATGCTTCGAGTGCCAGCGGGTTGGGTTGTTGGTTCTCACGCGGGCTGCTGCCTGCCGAGTAGCCCCGAAAACGCGGATGGGTCGTCTTGCGATTCAGGTGGTTCAACAAGCCCTCGGCCAAGATGCTGCGGGCGGAGTTGTGCGTGCAAAGAAACAAAATATTTAAAGGAGCAGGAACCGTAGCGGGATTGGTCATGGGGACAGATCCAAGTCAAAAGAGGAAAAACAAGGGGTGGGGTAAGGCGTTGTGGCAGCTCAACCAGTGCAAAGTGTCTCGGCCACGCTCGGCGGCAAGCCACATTGCACCGGATGGCCGGTACAGCATTCGGCAGTCAGGTAGTCAATCAGATCGACCATCAAAGCGATGTGGGCGCGGTAGCGTTGGTAGCGCCCCTCTTGTACTACCGTGAGGAGTCCGGCTTGTGTCAGCGCCTTGAGGTGAAACGACAAATTGGTCGGCGGCAAATCAAGGGCCGCAGCGATCTCTCCGGCCACCAACCCCGACGGCCCTTGCCGTACCAACAGCCGAAAGATATCCAAACGCACGCCCGAAGACAAGGATTCAAAAACGGTGGTGGCAGTGGTTTTTTCCATAGAGCAATTATCCAACAATTATTGAATTGTTGCAATGATGACCCGTGCAAGCCAGTTCAAGGTGCGTTGGTAGTGGTGTTTTTTGCCACTGCTGTGCCATTCAAGGCACTAACTTCATGCCATCACGCTCAGGCCAATCTGAAATCCGCGACCGTTTCGACCAGTTCGCCCGCTTGGCTCTTGAGACTATCGGCAGCGGCCGCCATTTCTTCTACCAAGGTTGCATTTTGTTGTGTGGCTTGGTCCATTTGGTTTACCGCATCTTCCACTTGTGCTACCCCAGCGGCTTGCTGGCAACTGGCTGCGTTAATTTCGCCCATCATGTCCGTCGCAGATCGAATCGATTCGACAACCTCATTCATGGTTTCTCGGGCCTGATCGACCAACAGCGTTCCTTGTTCAACACTATTGACACTCGAATGAATCAAATTTTTGATTTCTTTAGCGGCTTCAGCACTGCGTCCTGCCAGCAATCGCACCTCGGATGCAACGACTGCAAAACCACGCCCTTGCTCTCCTGCTCTTGCTGCCTCGACCGCTGCATTCAAGGCCAAAATATTGGTTTGGAACGCAATTCCATCAATGACACCAATAATTTCTGAAATCTTCTGTGAAGATTCATTAATTCCTTTCATGGTGTTCACTACTTTTCCAATCACCTGTCCACCTTGGATTGCAACGGTTGAAGCATTTTCAACCAACTGATTTGCTTGCCGAGCACTGTCCACATTCTTCTTTACCTGTGAGCTTAATTCACTCATAGATACTGCTGTTTGCTCTAATGCACTGGCCTGCTGCTCTGTTCGGGCACTGAGATCATTATTTCCTTGGGCAATTTGTGCGCTCGCAGCCGCTACACTTTCCGAACCATTGCGCACATTATTAACAACTTGAATTAAACCGACTCGCATCAATTCAAGTGATTGCAATAACTGTGCTGCTTCATTGGTTCCCATCGCACGCAGAGCCACCGTCATATTTCCTTCTGCAATACTTTGAGCAGTTCGCACTGCCTCTTTAATGGGCTTAACAATAGAATTGGAGATGGCTACAGCAAAAAAACCAGCAAGAACTACGGTGATAATGACAGATACCACCAAGACAGTGCGAGAATGATTAAACACCTCTTTTACAGAGGCTCCTGCTTTGACGCTTTCGTCTTTATTAAAATCACTCAGGGCGCGCACTTCTTTGATAGTTGCCGAAAAAGCTTTCTGCGAAGCATCGTTAAAACGATGGGTAGAAGCTTCAAAATCAGCCGGACTTTCGTTTGATTTTAACGAAAGTGACCGCAATTTATCCCACTCCGCATACCAAACATCCCGATTTTTTACATAATTATTCCATATTTTCTTTTCCACCTCAGACTCATAAAGAACAGCAGCAACACTTTCCAAATCCGCTAGTTTTTTACGATTTGATAAAATATCTGACTCCCGGCTTTCTTTATCACCCATATTATTGGCAAGCACATGGCGCGCCTCCAACCTGCGAATGGTGGCAACATACCCTTGTATTTGGCTTGCAGTCTCCACACTGGGCAAATTTTTGTTTGCGAGTTGCTCTGTTATTTTCAGAACATCAGAAAGCTGCACCAGCGCCACAATTCCTTGAATAAGCGCCATCAACAAAATAACGGAAAATCCAATTCCAATTTTTGTTGTTATTTTAATGTTAGACAAATTCATACAAATATTAATTTATTTAATGGTGTTTTTTTAATGCTCTTGGGTCGCCAAATATTTTAACCAAAGCCTCTTGTCCGGCAGCGTTGCAGGCTGCTACAGCCAACGCTCCAGTTCGTGCTGAAATTTCTCTTTGAGATAAAATCGTTTCCAGAACATCGGCTTGCATAAATCCTCCAATGCGCGCTGCTGACAAAACTGCATTTACCTTTTCTAAATTACGATCACGGACTTCTGGCGGGCATTCCCCTGTTTTATCATAGGCATAATAAGCCAACATAATAAGAACTCCAGCAGGAGTTATTTGATAATCATCTTCGGTAGAATTAATTTTTTTGCCTCTCACTGACTTACCATGCATAGCTCGATTCCTCATAAAATTTCTGGTTTTATTGGCCAAATAACATCGACCGGCCAAATTAGGCCGGTCACTTCCGAATAGAAATCGGTCTGGAAGCGGCTGATTCAATGGATTAAATCAGCCGACCGAGCCACATTCTGACGAATCAGGCCATCTGAATCCGCAAAACAGAATTTTCAGAGCAAGCATACAAAACATTTTCTGCGCCGCAAGCAATGGATGTGACCTGTCCCAAGCTACCAGGCAGTGCACCAAGCTGAACGCCCTCATGGTGAACGCCCTCATGATCGGGTGCATCTACACCGGCCACCACCGTTTTGGTTCCATCAGCGCTCAATTTGCTGATCACATGCCCATCAGCAACGTAGACATCCCCTGATGAACCCACAGCGTAGGACATGGAGGTTGGATTGCCGTGGCGCAACAGCCAGACGGGGGTGCTACCTTGTGCATCAATGCGGCGAACACCTGAGCGGTCGAGCACCCATATCCTGCCAGTGGCATCCGTCGCCAAGGCGCTTGCCGAAATGAACATGAGATCCGGATTCGGAAAAGGAGTGCTTGACACGTATATGCTGTACTGAGAAAAAAGTTGGCCCGCTATACCTGCAATGGTGCTGACGACACCAGCGGGGGTGATCTTGCGAATCGTTCCACCGTAGGTGTAGTTCAAATACACAGACAAAGAATCTGGTTGGGTCGCATTGGGAGAGTCTCCGACCAGCAAGTTACCCTGCGCGTCAAACACCAGACCCATTGGTCGGGCAAAACTGGCCATTGCACCGGTGCCATCGGCAAAACCCAGCACATCGATTTGCCCGGCCCACAACTGCTGTATCCCTGACGGTGCCACCTTGATGATGGCGTGTTTGCGCACACCGTAAAAATAGCCTTGGGCGTCTACCGCTAGACCGCCATCGGAAGGAAAGTCGGTGAACAAGGTAGAAGCAATTCCCGTGGGTGTGACCTTACGCAAGGTCTTCGCCAACGCGTCGATTACATAGACGTTGCCACTCTGGTCCACACAGCTGGCACTCATGTTGGCAAACCGGGCTTGGGCACCTTGACCGTCGACTTGACCTGGTTGGGCCGATGCACCTGCGCCCAAACCGCCTGCCAGCAAGCTGATAGTGCCACTCGATTTCAAGGTCAGCACTGCCGCAGTGCTTTCCACTTGGCCTGCCGAGTTGCTGACCACTACGGTGTACTTTGCACCGTTATCGGCACTGGTGGCGGTGAGCTGCAAGCTGTTGCCTGTTGCAGCATTCAGTGCGATGCCGTTGCGCTTCCATTGGTAAGTCAGGTTCAAACCAGAGGCTTCTACGGTTAAGGTGAAGGTTTTTCCCTCTATAGCACTGGTAGATTGAGGGGCCAGTGTGATACGCGGAATAGCTGGCAATGTATCTACTACAGTACCTGTAGTATCTGCGCCACTGCCGCCACAACCCGCCAAGGTGAGCAGCCCGCTGCCGCAGAACAATCCTGTTAACTGTCGGCGTGTCGTATCAACAGCCGTGGCAATGCTTTGTTTATTAATCGTCATGGTTACTCCCTGTAGAAAAAATTATTTTACAGGCCTATCCCGACCAGAAAAATTTGGATGGTCATTTTCCAATGGGAATCAGCCGTCTAAAAACTTAATTTCACTCGAAAAATCCCGCGCCGTGGTCGTAGTCGTAGTCGTAGTCGTAGTCGTAGTCGTAGTCAATTAACTTACTGACTTCACAGTGGTATGGGTGAGGCCATCATCCATTTGCAATGGGTTTTTGATTAAAACCTTGCGAGGTTGTTCTGCAATTCAAGGTGCTTCCTATTGTAGTTTTAATGAACTTTGCTCATAAATTTATTCTTGCATCCAACATGAAGAGGGCCAATTTTGATTGAGATATATTTTCAGGCAATACAGAATTAATCCATACCATCAAACACCTGCAACCGATTTAATTTTGACCGATTCAACGCCTTGCTCTTGGCCCATTTACGATTCCAATCTGTTTGGAATTTCACCCATGCCGCGCCAACCAATCAATCGGGTCTTGGCGCAGCACCATGTCAATGTCCAAGCCCAGCGCCAAGCCGACCTCCGCCGGAAAGGTTACGGCCATTTCTTTGTCGGTCAGGCCCGCTTCACGGGCGCGGGCACGCCACGAGGCCAAATGAACCACGCCCGCCAGCGGCTCGTAAGCGCGGTTATCAAACGGGGCGTGTTGGTAGTTCAGGGCATCGACCACCAATTGCGGCAACTGCCAACGCCGGGCCAGTGCTGCGCTGACGCGGCCATAGCAGTACCCAAACAAGCGCTGCTCCAGCTTGCCGCGCCGAATGTCCAGCGGCGGTGCCAATGCGTTGAACGATTCCATTTTTTCCGGGTGGGCACGGTGGATCAAAATCTCGCCCAAACCATGCAGCAGGCCTGCGGTGTAGGCAGCCACTTGGCTTTGCTGCACGCTGCCCGCCAGCGAGCGCGCTAGTTTGGCGGTATTGAGGCTGTAGCGCCAAAAATGCTGCATGTTCATGCCCGGCACCGAGCGCGAGGTGGTGCCCAGCGGGGCTGTATTGACCAAGCTGCGCAACTGCGCCACGCCCAGCAGCGCCAGCGCCTCAGAAATGCCGGCAATCTGCCCTTGCAGCGCAAATGCGGGCGAATTGGCCTGCTCCAGCAAACGTGCAGCCAGCGCTGGGTCGGTGCCAAAAAGTTGGTTCACCCGCCGCAGGTTAGGCTCCTCGTGCTTGAGTTCGTTCATCAGCAAGGCCACAGCGCGTGGCTGGCTGGGCAGTTCGGTCGGCAGCGCCAGCAGGGTCGTGAAGTCCATGAACAGTTCCCGCGCTTTAGCGGCCCTTGCCCTGTAGTTTGGCAAAAGCTGCGGCCATGCTCGATGGGGCGGCTGGTGCCGGGTTGCCGTGGCGCAGGGGCTGGTGGGTTCGCCCTGCGCCCTCAAAGCGGTTGTCGCGTGGGCCACCTGACCGGGCTGGGGCGGCATCGAGTTTCATGCTCAGGCTGATGCGCTTGCGCGGCACATCGACCTCCAGCACTTTGACTTTCACGATGTCGCCGGTTTTGACCACCTCGCGCGCATCGCTGACAAACTTGTGTGCCAACTGGCTGACGTGTACCAGCCCATCTTGGTGCACCCCCAGATCGACAAAAGCGCCAAACTGCGCCACGTTGCTGACTGTGCCTTCGAGCACCATGCCTTCTTTCAGGTCTTTGATGTCTTGCACGTCGTCGTTCAAGCGCGCCACCTTGAAATCTGGGCGCGGGTCGCGGCCCGGCTTTTCTAGCTCGGCCAGAATGTCTTGCACGGTGATGGTGCCAAATTTGTCGTTGGCAAACAGTGCCGGTTGCAGCGCTTTGAGCATGTCAGCACGCCCCATCAGGGCGGCGACGGGCTGGCCGGTGTGGGCCATGATTTTCTCGACCACTGGGTAGGTTTCGGGGTGAACGCCGGTCATGTCCAACGGGTTGTCGCCACCGCGAATGCGCAAAAAGCCAGCGCTTTGCTCGAAGGTCTTGGCCCCCAGCCCGGACACTTGCATCAATTGTTTGCGGTTTTGGAAAGCGCCGTGGGCCTCGCGCCAGCGCACCACCGCCTTGGCAACACTGGCCGATAGCCCCGAAACCCGCGACAGCAAGGGCACGCTGGCGGTGTTCAAATCAACGCCGACCGAATTAACGCAATCTTCGACCACCGTGCCCAAGGTGCGCGCCAGTTCGCTCTGGTTCACGTCGTGCTGGTACTGACCGACACCGATGCTTTTGGGGTCGATTTTGACCAGCTCGGCCAGCGGGTCTTGCAAGCGCCGGGCAATGCTGGCCGCGCCGCGCAGGCTGACATCCACGTCGGGCATTTCTTGGCTGGCGTACTCGCTGGCCGAATAGACCGAGGCACCAGACTCGCTGACCACTATCTTTTCGATAGCTACTAACGCTTGCTGCTCTTGGGCTTCTGCCTGTTTAGACAACAATTTGATCAAATCAGCGGCCAATTTGTCGGTTTCACGGCTGGCAGTGCCGTTGCCAATGGCAATCAGGTTCACGCCGTGCTTTTGGCACAACAAGGCCAACGTGTGCAGGGCACCATCCCAGTCTTTGCGCGGCTCGTGCGGGTACACGGTGGCGGTATCGACCAGCTTGCCTGTGGCATCGACCACCGCCACCTTGACACCCGTGCGGATGCCCGGGTCTAGCCCCATCACCACGCGCGGCCCGGCGGGGGCGGCCAGCAACAAATCGCGCAAATTGTCGGCAAACACTTTGATAGCGACTTTTTCTGCCTCGTCACGCAGGCGGCTGAACAGGTCGCGCTCGGTCGAGAGGCTCAGTTTGACGCGCCACGTCCAAGCGACGCATTTGCGAATCAAATCGTCGCCAGCGCGCCCGGCGTGGCTCCAGCGCAAATGCAGGGCGATTTTTCCCTCGGCGAGGCTGGGTTTGCCCGGTTCGGGCTCCATCGGCAGCGCCAGTTTGGCATCCAAAATTTCCAGCGCTCGCCCTCGAAACACCGCCAGCGCCCGGTGCGATGGCACCCGGCCCAGTGGTTCGTCGTAGTCAAAATAATCACGGAACTTGGCGACTTCAGGATCGTTTTCGTTTTTGCTGTCGATTTTTTTGCTGCGCAGCAGACCTTCAGCCCACAACCATTCGCGCAGCGACTGCACCAGCGGCGCATCTTCGGCCCAGCGCTCCGACAAAATATCGCGCACCCCATCCAGCACGGCGGGCACGGTCGAAAAATCGGGGCCGGGTTTGCCATCGTCGAGCACCTGCGCAGGGCGCAAAAAGGCCAAGGCTTCGGTAGCGGGGTTCAATGTCGGGTCGGCAAACAGCTTATCGGCCAATGGCTCGATGCCTGCCTCGCGGGCTATTTGGCCTTTGGTGCGGCGCTTTTGCTTGAAGGGGAGGTAAATATCTTCCAGTTCTTGCTTGGTCGGCGCGGCAGCGATGGCGGCGCGCAAGGCATCGGTCAGTTTGCCCTGCTCGTCAATGCTTTTCAGTACCGCCACGCGGCGCTCTTGCAGTTCGCGCAGGTAAGACAGGCGCACCTCCAGCTCACGCAGTTGGATGTCGTCCAGCCCTTGGGTGGCTTCCTTGCGGTAGCGGGCAATAAAAGGCACGGTAGCGCCGCTGTCGAGCAGCTCAATGGCCGCTTGGACTTGCGGCACCGTGATGCGGATTTCTGTGGCGATTTGCCCAATGATGTTTTTCATTGCTCTGATTTTGATAGCTATAAACACTGACTGCCCAAAGGCTGCTGGCACTTTAAGCTCTGTTTGGATGGTTTTGGACGACAAAAGGGCACGCGCTGGGCGTACCGCAAGGCTCAACCGCTGGCCTGCTGGACGCAGTTGCGCCCCGACTGCTTGGCCCGGTAGAGGGCCTCGTCCGCCAACTGCACCAAAGTGTCGGGGGCCTTGTCGCGCTGGGGCACCGTGCTGGCAACACCCAAACTGACGGTGACAATGCCAAACGGCGCGCCCTCGTGCGGCAGGGCCAGTGCGCGCAGTTCATTTTGGATTTGGTGGGCAATCTCTAGCGCTGCCTCCGGGCCAGTGCGCGGCAGCAGCACAACGAATTCTTCACCACCAAAACGCGCTGCCAGCTCCCCCACGCGCCGCCCGGTGGTGTGGGCCAAGGTACGGGCCAAGGCCTGCAAACAGCCATCGCCCGCCAAGTGGCCGTAGTGGTCGTTAAAGTGCTTGAACACATCGACATCGAGCATGATGACCGCCAGCGGCGTGCCCGAGCGCTGGCCGCGCGCCCATTCTTGCGCCAGCACGGCATCAAAGTGGCGGCGGTTGGCAATGCCGGTCAGCCCGTCGGTGTTACTTAACGCTTGGAGTTTATTGTTGAGGGCTTCTAAGGCGCAGGTGCGCTCCTCGACCAAAGCCTCCAACTTTTGGCTGTGCAAATTCAAGCCCGTCAGCGGGTACACCTCGCCATCGCAGGCATAGCCAAACGGGATCGAGATGCCACTGTGGGTGATTTTCCACGCCTGCCCCTCGCGGCAAAACACCAGCATCAGCCGCGCGGTCTCGCGGGCAAACAGGGTATTTTCTTGGGGCAAATGGATATGAAAAAACGCCGTGGTAGCGACCACATCTTCACTCAGGTCTTGCAAGCACAGGTCGAGCAGCTCGATACGAATGCGCCCGGGCACTTGGGCAAAATCTTGCAGGGTGACTTTGATCCACTCGTCGCGCTCTTGGACAAGCACCTCGCTGCTGCCGGCATAGCCGCTGAAGTTGTGGCTAAAACGGTCAATCAAGCGCTTGTCGCGGGACGCATACATCTCGATGTATTCGTCAAACAACTGGCGGATAAGTTTCTGGCGATCCGGTGGCATAAGACCACTCTAACACCGCCCAGCCCGCTTCAGACCGGGATAGACAGGCCGTTTTGGAGCAATTGCCCAAAGGCAGCCTGCGGCACCGGGCGACTGAGCCAATAGCCCTGCACCTCATCGCAACCTTGGGCGGCCAAAAATTCCCATTGCGCCCGGGTTTCAACCCCCTCGGCAATCACCGTCAGTTGCAGGTTGTGCCCCAATTGGACAATCGCCCGGACGATGGCTGCACCGTCGTTATCGGTCAGCATGTCGCGGACAAACGACTGGTCGATTTTGAGTTTATCTACCGCCAGCCGCTTGAGGTACGACAGGCTGGAGTAGCCGGTGCCAAAATCGTCAATCGACAGCTTGACACCCAGCGCCTTGAGCCGGTGCAAGGTCTTGATGGTGACATCCACGTCTTGCAACAAAATCGACTCGGTCAGCTCTAGCTCCAACCGATCGGGGGGCAAACCCGAAACGGCCAAGGCGCTGGTGACCATCTCCAAGACGTTGCCATGTTTGAACTGCAACGCCGACAAATTGACCGCCATCACCGGGGTGAACTGGTTGCGATCGAGCCACACTTTGGCTTGCCGACAAGCCTCGTTCAGCACCCACTCGCCAATTTGAACGATGTGCCCACTGCTCTCGGCCAGCGCAATGAACTTGCCCGGTGCCAGCAAGCCATCTTCAGGGTGCTGCCAACGCACCAGCGCTTCGGCACCCACGATCAAGCCACTGCCAATGTCCACCTGCGGTTGGTAATGCAATAAAAATTCGCGCCGCCGCACCGCGTGTGCCAAGCCACCCGTAAGGCGAATTTGCTCAACCAAATCGACATTCATGCGCTGCGCGAAGAAGCGATAGGTGTTGCGCCCGGCTTCTTTGGCGCTATCGACAGCGGTGTGGGCGTTTTTCAGCAGGGTGTCGAACTCTTGGCCATCGCCCGGAAACAAGCCAATCCCAATCGACCAAGAAATGTTCAGCGTGTGTTCGTCCACCTTCACAGGATCGCTAAAAACACTGCGAATGGCATGCGCCAACACGGCAATCTCGCTGGCGCTGTTGGTGTCGGTCAGCAAAATGACGAACTCATCACCACTGAGTCGGCTGACCGTGGCCGTGGCCGGTACGCACTGTTGCAACAGCTCGACCACCCGCACAATGACCGCATCGCCCACCGAATACCCCAAGCTGTCGTTGATTTGCTTGAACCGATCCAAATCGAGGTACAGCAGGGCGACCAAGGCTTCTGGCCCACCCAAACTCTGCAGGGTCGCTTGCTCAAAGCGGTCACGCAGCAAAGTACGGTTGGGTAAATGGGTCAGCGCATCAAAATGCGCTAAGAATTCCAATTGCTCTTTGGCTACTGCGTGCTCGGCGCGGGTACGCAAGGTGACAACGCCATAGGCCAAATCATTGGCAAGCTCTTGTAATAGGCGCATTTCCTCGGCATCAAAAACCTGAACCTCGGATGCATACAGCGTCAATGCCCCCAGCACCGCAGTGCCATTGATGAGCGGTAAAGAAACCGCCGAGTGGTAGCCACGCTCCATGGCCGCAGGGTGCCACGGACGCATGCGCTGGTCGGAGGCAATATCGCGCACCAAAATCGGCTCTTTGGTGCGAATGGCTGTACCCACTGCTCCGTGGCCGTGCTCCACATCGGCCCACGAGATGTTTGCTTGGCGCAGATACTCCCCACCATCGTGGCTACCGTAGTGCGCCACGGGCAGCACGCTGTGGGCTTGGTCGTGCTGGGCGTAACCCACCCACGCCATCAGGTAGCCGCCCGTGTGTACGCACAGGCGGCAAATTTCGGCCAGCAGTTTGTCTTCGTCTTGGGCACGTACCAGCGCCATGTTGCAATCGCTGAGCAGGCGCAAATCGCGGTTCAAACGCTCCAGCGCCAGCGCGTCGATCTTGCTGGCAGTGATGTCTTGCACCGTGCCGATAGAGCGCAGTGGCTGACCATTGCTGTCATAAAAGGTTTCGCATTGTTGCTGCACATACTTCATGCGGCCATCGGCCATTTGCAAACGGTAGCTCACCACATGCGGAACTTTATGGCGCACCGAATCAGCGTAGGCCTGATTGACCACATCGCGGTCTTGTGGATGCACCGCATTTAAAAAGGATTCGTAAGAAGCGCCAAAAAGTGCGGGATCCATTTCAAAAATGCGGTAAACCTCTGGCGACCAACTCAAAGTATTGCTGACCAAGTCAAGCTCCCAATTGCCCAGCAAAGCCAAGCGCTGGGCCTCTTTGAGGCGCACTTCGCTGCATTGCAATTCGATTTGCACCCGATCGCGCTCATCGGCCATGCGCAAGAGCTTGGCCTGCGTTTCGACCAAACGTGCCAGCACGGTGCCTTGCTTGTAGCTACTAGCCCGCGCCGGTGCAAAGAAATCGCCCCGCCCCATGCGGGCAATGTGTCTATCGACCTCCTCCAGCGTGCCCCCCATCACGGTGTACAGCGCTTGCGACGCACGGTAAAAAATACACAGCAACCCCAGCGCCAAGCCCACCAACACCCATCGTATCTGCGTGGCATTGTGTTCGGCCTCTAGCACAGCACGCTGGGTGCGCTCTGACATCAGCGCATGAAAGCGGTCAATCGGCTGCATGATGCCCGCCTTGACCGAGAGGTAATCAGCGTTGTGCATCAGGGTCAGCGCCAAGGCGTGGTTGGCGGCCTGGTTCTGGCCCTGTAGTGCACGCAGACGCATGGCCTCTTGTTCAGTGCGCGTCAGCAGGTCAGACATACCTTTGGCTTGGGCCAAAATGTCAAACTCTTCGTTGGTAAAGCCCGCTTGTCGCATCAAATCAAGCAACGCAACTGCCCGCTTGCCGTCGGGTCGAGGTGCAGCACCCGTGGCCACGACAAAATCCCAATAAACGCTGTCGTAGCGCTCGGGCCGGGGTTTAACGCCGTTGCGAATATCCAGAATATCTTGGTAATACTGCCGAAAACGGGGCTCCCCCGTTACCACGTACAGCCGTGCCATGTGTGTCAGGTCGTCTGAGGACTGGCGCAACTCATCGACCAGCACGTACGACCCAAGGCGCTCCTCATTGAGCACATCAATGCGTTTTTCAAAGCGCACGTACACGGCAAAGGTACAAACCAAGGTCACCAATAGAACCAAGGAATACCAAAAGTGGAGGGTAAAAGAAGTGGATCGGCGGAACATGGCAGGGGTCTGGATGGCGTTGATTCTAGAGTCAGTCGCTTTCTTTTAGATGTCTGTCAAACCACTTGTGAGCTACTTTTTTGATAGCATTCCACCCTTACCCCATGCGAACTAGCACCGAGTTCAGCCCAAGGTAAAGCGGGATGGTACTCCGCAAAGCAACTCAATCGGTCGATAGGGCCTTGAATGCGTGGCTGCTGCGAGCACCCACAGGCAAGCGGCGCACATATTTAAAGGTGCCCGTGGCATGGCTGCACAAGCGCCCTTGGGCATCAAACACCGAGGCTTCGGTAAAAGCCAGCGTCGCCGTGCGCTCAATGATGCGGCCCTTAGCGACCAAGGGGCCACGGGCCGGGCGCATAAAGCTGGTTTTCATCTCGATGGTCACTACGCCAATGTCGGGGGTTTGGCTGCGCGCTGCCGTGGCCATTGCCACATCCAACAAAGTCATGGAGGCACCGCCGTGGGTCACATCGAACGAGTTCAGGTGTTCAGGCCGGGCCTCGTAGTGCAATTCCGCTTCGCCAGCCTCCATACGGTGCAAAGTAAAGCCAAGATGGCTGACAAAGGGGATTTCGACACCAAATTTCAACACAGGTCACTCCGGGCAAGCAAAGCGGCAAGGATAGCCACAAGCGCACTCACACTTGGAGCCACTCTTGGCGAATATCGCTGCGCTGGCCCAAGGCATCGGGAGTGCCATCAAAAACGATGGTGCCACGCCCCATGACCAACACCCGGTCAGACACCTGCATGGCAATGGTCAATTTTTGCTCGATCAACAGCACAGCAACGCCGCGCTCCTTGAGCGTCTGGAGATACTGGCCTACCAGTTCGACCATTTTGGGCGCTAACCCCTCGGTCGGCTCATCAATCACGATCAGGTCGGGGTTGCCCATCAGCGTGCGGCACAGGGCCAGCATTTGCTGCTCGCCGCCAGACAGCACCCCCGCCTCAGTGTGCTGGCGCTGTTGCAGCAGCGGAAACATGCGGTACATATCGTCAAACGACCACCGGCTGGCCTTGCCACGGCCCTTTTGCCCCAGCAGCAGGTTTTGCTGCACCGTCAGTTGGGGAAAGACATCACGCCCCTCGGGCACGTAACCGAGTCCGAGGTGGGCAATCTGAAACGTCTTTTTTCCTTGCAGACTTTGCCCTTGCCACTGCACCGTGCCCGTCCAGCCGATCAGCCCCATGATGGCCTTGGCCGTGGTGGAGCGCCCAGCGCCGTTGCGCCCAAGCAAAGCCACAATTTCCCCCGGTGCCACATCAAAGCAGATGCCGTGCAGCACTTGGCTCTGGCCATAACCGGCCCGCAATTGGTCAATATGCAGCATGGCTGTGCCCTAAAGTCTGCGCGTCGGCCAGAGTGCAGCCTAAATACGCCTCTTGCACCCGCGCGTTAGCGCGCACTTTGTCGGGGGTATCAAAAGCGATGACCTCGCCATAAACCACCACGGCAATTTTGTCGGCCAAGTCAAACACCACGCCCATATCGTGCTCGACTACCAGCAGCGTGCGGCCTTGGGTGACCTCTTTGATGAGCTGCACAAAACGCGCCGTCTCACTGCGGCCCATGCCTGCGGTAGGCTCATCGAGCAAAACCACGCCCGCACCTCCGGCAATGGTGATACCTATTTCGAGCGCCCGTTGCTCGGCGTAGGTCAGGTGAAGCGCCAACACATCGCGCTTTTTTTCGAGGCCAATTTGGGCCATCAGGGTAGCGGTGAGCGCATTGGCATCGTGCAGCCGCGACAAAAAATGCCAAAAACTGTAGCGGTAGCCCCTGCTCCACAGCGCAGCGCAGCGCAGATTGTCAAACACGCTCAGTTGGGTAAAAAGGTGGCTGATCTGAAAACTGCGCGCCAAACCCCGGCGGTAAATTTGGAACGGCTTCTGGCCGTCAATGCGCTGGCCGTGGAGCCAAATTTGACCGCTGCTGGGCGCAAAACGCCCACTGATGAGGTTGAACAGCGTCGATTTTCCGGCCCCATTGGGGCCAATAATGGCAATGCGCTCGCCGGGTGCCACCGCCAAATCAATGCCCCGAATGATCTCGGTTTGACCAAAGCGCTTGCGCACATCGCGCAGCTCTAGCGCCAAAGGGGGGGTATCGCTCATGGTGCTGGTTCGCTACCGAACTGGGCATCGTTTTCAAGGTCGTGCTGTGTGCTGCGCCACTGGCCAATAAACTGGCGGCGCGACAGTTCAAACAATCCGGCCCCAGTCAGGCACAGCAGCACCGCGCCGCACCAACTGTCTGGCCCGTGGGCGTTGAGCACAACACCTAAAAAGCGCAGCTGCGGCCCCGAGGTGGCATTCAATTGCAGGTGGTAGGTCATCTCGATCATGCAGGCCGCACCCAACACCGCCACCAGTGCCGTGCCCGCCAATGCCACATAAGCCACCCAGAGCGTGCGCCATCGGCCCCCACGCAACGAGGCCGCCACCAAGCTGGCAAACCCGCCGGGCGCACACATCACCATCGTCAAAAACACCAACCCAAGGTACAGCAGCCAAGCTTTGGACAAATCGGAAAGCAGCACCGATGCCAGCACCAACAGCACCGCACCGATGATCGGGCCAAAGAAGAATCCGGCCCCGCCCAAAAAGGTAAACAGCAAATAGTTGCCTGAGCGCAGTACGCTAAAGCTGTCGGCACCTGTGACTATTTCAAAATTAATCGCGGCCAAAGCGCCCCCAATACCCGCAAAAAAACCGGCAATGATGAAGGCGTAGTAGCGCACGCTGTGGGTGTCGTAGCCAATGAACTCGACCCGCTCGGGGTTGTCGCGCACAGCGTTCAAAATCCGCCCCAAAGGGGTGGCCGTGAAAGCGAACATGGCCGCAGTGCACACAAAGCAATACACAGCAATCAGGTAATAGACCTGTATCGCCGGGCCAAACGTCAGCCCCATCAAGGTGCTGCCATAAACCCGGTTGGCGGTAATGCCCCCTTCGCCGCCAAAAAACTCGGGAAACATCAACGCCATGGCCGCCACCAACTCACCGATGCCCAGCGTAATCATGGCAAATGGGGTGCCCGCCTTTTGTGTGCTGACAAAACCCAGCAGCACAGCAAACAGCAGGCCAGCGACACCGCCCACCAACGGCACCAACGGCAACGCCATTGGCAGCGTCCCTTGGCCCGCCCAGTTCATGGCATGGACAGCCACAAAGGAGCCTAGCCCGGTATAAACCGCATGGCCGAAACTGAGCATCCCGCCTTGGCCCAGCAAAATGTTGTACGACAGGCAGATGATGACCAAGTAGCCCATTTGGGACAACATCGTCAGCGCCAAACTGCTGCTAAATACCTTGGGCAACACCAGCAGCGCCAGCGCAAACAAGCTCCAAAGCAAAAACCGGGGGGTAAATATGGGCATCGCTGTGGTTTCAGTCGTCACGGGTACCAAGCAAGCCCTTGGGTCGAAAAATCAGCACCAGCACCAGCAGCAAGTACGGCAAGATAGGTGCCACTTGCGAAGCCGTCAGCTTGAGCAACGGCCAGCCCCAAGTGGCCTCCGAAACCGCCCAGCCCCAAGCGCGGAGCACATGGGCCAAGGAGGTGTCGAGTGCCACAGCAAAGGTTTGCACCAAACCCACCAGCAGCGAGGCTCCAAAGGCCCCAGCCAACGACCCCATGCCGCCCACCACCACCACGACAAAAATGATGGAGCCAACGGCACCGGCCATAGCTGGCTCGGTAATGTAGGTATTGCCCCCCATCACCCCTGCCAAGGCTGCCAACGCACAGCCACCGCCAAACACCAGCGTGAATACGCGCGGCACGTTGTGGCCCAGTGCTTGCACCATCTCCGGGTGTTTAAGGGCAGCTTGAATGACCAACCCAATGCGGGTGCGCGTCAGCAACAGCCACAGCACCCACAGCATCCACAAGGCCACCACCATGATGAAAGCGCGCGACTTCGGGAACTGCATGCCATACAGCGTAAACAGCGGCCCCTGCAACTGCACCGGCAAGGCATAAGGCAGCGTCGAGCGCCCCCACACCAGCTGCACCAGCTCCAAAATCAGGTACGACAGGCCAAACGTCACCAGCAATTCTGGAATATGACCAAACTGGCGTACCCGGCGCAGGCAATAGCGCTCAAACAACGCGCCCAAAACCCCCACTGCCAGCGGTGCCAGCACCAGCGCAGGCCAAAACCCAACAGCGCCAGACAGGGTGTAGGCCAAGTAGGCCCCCAGCATATAAAAGCTGGTGTGGGCAAAATTGAGCACCCCCATCATGCTAAAAATCAGCGTCAGGCCCGAACTGAGCATAAACAGCAGCAGCCCGTAGCTGATGCCATTGAGCAGCGAGATCAGAAAAAACTCAGAATTCATCCAGCGCCATTATGACAAAGCCAAAAATGACTCTAGCGCCGATGGGGCCATCAACAATAGCTACACTATTGATAGCAATCAATCGGTATCACCCGGTGCGTGGGAAGCCTCGGGGTTCAGCCCGAGGTCAAGAGCGCGGACAGCGCAGCCGTCCCGTTGGATGCTCCTCGATGGAATAATATGCGCCATGGATTGCACCAAAACCCTGCGCCTGCGCATCAAAGACAAGCACGCCAAAGTGCTGCGTCAGATGGCACGTGAGGTCAATCAGGTCTGGAACTTCTGCAACGAAACCAGCCACCGCGCTATCCGGGAGCGCCACCAGTGGCTCTCGGGCTACGACCTGCAAAAGCTGACCAATGGGTTCAGCAAGTGCGACGGCGTGCAGATCGGCTCG
>JAIESZ010000036.1 GCA_019745615.1 Burkholderiaceae bacterium | reverse complement strand
GGAACAGGTGAATGCGCCTGTGGCGACCAACCCCGATGCCCGCCTGCGCGCCTTGGCGCAGGAACGCGGCTGGCGCATCCTTGACCTGTTTACGGCCCAACCATGATTAAAAAATTTATCGACAAACTGATTGCCAAGGCCAGCCCTGGCACCCGCCGCGCCGCACCCCGGTTTGGCCAACGGGTAGACGTGCCCCCCGAAGTGCATGGCATTGACCCTGCACTGGTAGACGAGCGCGCCGCCGATGTGGTGCGCGTGCTCAAAGATGCTGGCTTTGAAGCCTATATCGTTGGCGGTGCCGTGCGCGATTTGCTGCTGGGCCTCAAACCCAAAGACTTTGATATTGCCACCGATGCCACACCCGAAGAGGTCAGAGGGCTGTTCCGCCGGGCTTTCATTATTGGCAAGCGTTTTCGCATCGTCCATGTCGTGTATGGCCACGGCAAAGAAAGCGACGTGATTGAGGTCTCGACCTTCCGCGCATTTTTGGACAACAGTGCCGCCGAACAAGTCAGCGGCAACGAGAAAACCAGCCGCCGGGCGCTGGCCGGAATGCAACACGCCGTCGATGCCAGTGGCCGCGTGCTGCGCGACAACGTTTGGGGGCCGCAGGATGAAGACGCCACGCGGCGCGACTTCACCCTCAACGCCATGTATTACGACCCCGAAACCCAAATTCTGGTCGATTACCACCACGGCATCGACGACGCCAAAAAGAAGCTACTGCGCATGATTGGCGACCCGGCCACGCGCTACCGCGAAGACCCGGTGCGTATCATCCGGGCCGTACGCTTTGCTGCCAAGCTCAGTGAGCTGGGCTTTGCCCTAGAACTCAAAACTGCAGCCCCATTGGTGCAATCGCAGCAACTCCTGGCTGACGTGCCGCAAAGCCGCATGTTCGATGAAGTGCTCAAGCTGCTACAAACTGGCCATGCCTTGGCCACCATTGAGCAGTTGCACAAACTGGGACTGGCGCACGGCATTTATCCCTTGCTCGATGTGGTGGTGGAGCGCGCCGATACCGATTTTGTCCATGCTGCCCTCACTGACACCGACCGGCGCGTGCGCGAAGGCAAGCCCGTGGCCCCCAGCTTCTTGCTGGCTTGCGTGCTCTGGGAAGATGTGCGCAACAACTGGAACCGGCGCTTGCAGGCAGGTGAGTTGTCTCTGCCCGCCTTGTACGAGGCCATTGACGACACCCTCAACCTGCGCATTGGCGATATTTCAGGCCGGGGCAAACTGGCTGGTGATATGCGCGAGATCTGGATCATGCAGCCACGCTTTGAACGGCGCACAGGCCGCGTACCCGACAGCATGGTGACGCAATTGCGTTTTCGTGCCGGGTTTGATTTCCTTTGGCTGCGTGCTGAAGTGGGCGAGGTCGATGAAGCCTTGGCCGAATGGTGGCAAGAATACAGCACCGCCGACGAGCAGCGGCGCTACGACCTGCTAGAGCAAGCCCGCGAAGAACAAAAAGCCCTGCAACGCGCCAAGCAACCCGTGGTACGTCGCATCCCCAAAGCCAACGCCACCACGACAGCAGAAGCCGCCGCCGCCGGGCCAGCCCCTGCCAGCGACGCCGCCAGCGATACAGCACCCACCAAGAAGCGCCGCCGGCGCAAGCGCAAGCCCGGCAGTACAGACGGTGCCCCGGCTGGCCCTATCGAACCATGAAGCCCCCTGAAGCCACCCCAGCATGGCTGGGCCTAGGAGCCAACCTCGGTGACGCCGTGACCACTCTGGGTTGGGCCTTAGAGCAACTGCACACCCGGCCCGGCCTACAGGTGCAGCGCATCTCGTCGCTGTACCGCAGCGCCCCGATTGATGCCAGCGGCCCCGACTATGTCAATGCAGTGGCCCAAATAGCCACCACCCTGGCACCACAAGCCCTGCTAGAGGCCCTACAGGCCCTAGAGCAGGCCGCAGGGCGCGAGCGCCCCTACCGCAACGCCCCACGCACGCTGGACTTAGACATTCTGTGGTTTGGCCAGCAGCACATCAGCACAAACACCCTCACCGTGCCGCACCCGCGCATTTACGAGCGCGCCTTTGTGCTGCTACCCTTGGTGGAACTGGTGCCCGAACGCATCAGCGCAGCGCAATTGCAGCGCGTGCAAGATCAGCGCATTGAGCGCATCGAGCACGCTGGGTGGAGGGTGCCTAGCGGCGGCGCAGAACGTGGATGAACTCATCCCCCACCGTCTCTTGCTCGACCAGCTCATTGCCCGTTTGTTTGGCAAAGGCTTTGAAGTCGCGCAAAGAGCCGGTGTCGGTGGCGCGCACCTTTAGGAGCTGACCACTTTCCATGTCGGCCAGTGCCTTTTTGGCTTTGAGAATCGGAAGCGGGCAATTGAGGCCACGCGCGTCAACTTCTTTATTCGTCAGCATCTGCAATACCTTCTGCGTTAAGCAGGAAAAACCCCGGTAGAAAGATAGCGGTCGCCCCGGTCACAAACCACAAAAACAATCGTGGCATCGCGCTCGCGGGCGGCAATTTGTTGTGCCACCCAGCAGGCACCGGCAGCAGAAATCCCCGCAAAAATACCTTCTTCGCGGGCCAAGCGGCGGCACATTTCTTCGGCATCCTCTTGGCTCACCAAGAGCAACTCATCCACGGCAGACGGGTCGTAAATGGCGGGCAGGTAGGCTTGCGGCCACTTGCGGATGCCCGGAATGCGCGAGCCCTCTTGCGGCTGGGCACCAATGATCTGGATGGCAGGATTTTTTTCTTTCAAAAAGCGCGATACCCCGGTGATGGTACCGGTGGTACCCATCGCGGAGACAAAATGCGTGATCTGCCCTGCTGTCTGCTCCCACAATTCGGGGCCAGTGGTTTCGTAGTGGATGCGTGGATTGTCGGCATTGGCAAATTGATCTAACACCACCCCTTTGCCTTGCTGCACCATGCTGTTGGCTAAGTCACGGGCATACTCCATGCCGCCGCTTTTGGGTGTTAGCACCAGCTCGGCACCAAAAGCCTTCATGGTTTGGGCGCGCTCAATAGACAAGTCTTCAGGCATGATGAGCACCATGCGGTAGCCCTTGATGGCCGCTGCCATCGCCAAGGCAATACCGGTGTTGCCAGAAGTAGCCTCAATCAAGGTATCGCCAGGCTTGATCGTGCCACGCTCTTCAGCGCGGCGAATCATAGACAGCGCTGGCCGGTCTTTGACCGAACCAGCGGGGTTGTTGCCCTCTAGTTTTCCCAGTACAACATTGCCACGCTCTGCGTTAGCCTGTGCGGCAATGCGCTGCAAGGCCACCAGCGGGGTGTGGCCGACAGCATCTTCAATGGTTGGATATTTTTTCATGGGCATAAATGTGCCATAATTCAGTCCTACACAAATTACCCGCCCGGGTGGTGAAATTGGTAGACGCGCTGGACTCAAAATCCTGTTCCGAAAGGAGTGCCGGTTCGATTCCGGCCCCGGGCACCAGACAAAGACCCCATTGCTTAAACGGCAATGGGGTCTTTTTTTGCTGTACGTAGGCCATCTGCAATCAGCGCGCCTACTTTTGGCTGATGTACACAGCGGTATCAGAGAAAAAGCAAAAAAGCCACTTGTTACACTGAACAAGTGGCTTTGAATGCTGGTGCCGATTGTCGGAATCGAACTGACGACCTACCGCTTACAAGGCGGGTGCTCTACCAACTGAGCTAAACCGGCTAAGTTTAAATTATAGCATTAAAAAGTATAAACTTCACCTTACTTGACACGCTTGAGCGCAGGGCGTCCGCCGCCTGAGGGAGGACGCGGTGGCTCATCATCGTGCAGCCCCAACGCCGCATCAGTGGACACCAGTTGTATGATGCGATCGGCATCTGCCGCTGGATGGCTGGCCACATCGGCCTCAGACAAGGCTTTAGAGATAGAAACCAAGGCATCTGTAGCCTCAGAGCTGTCCTCGTCGACTGGGTGGGGGAAAGCCATTCCTTGCCCGTTCTCACGCGCGTAAATAGCCACCACACGCTCCACAGGCACCATGATGTCACGCACTTTGCCCGCAAAACGGGCCTTGAACTCAATGTAGTCATTGCCCAGCAAGAGCCCACTGGTGGCATCCAAGCCCACATTAAGCACAATCTCCCCGTCCTTCACATACTCGCGCGGCACTTGGACAGAAGAGTCCACACGTACGGCAACGTAAGGCGTGAACCCGTTGTCAATGCACCATTCGTGCAAGGCACGGATCAGGTAGGGGCGCGTGGTGGTGGGTTCCTGTGCGTTCATGGGCTTGTGGCAGTGGATGAAGAAGGTAGAAAATTACTTGCGCATGACTTTTTCTGAGGGCGTCAGCGCCTCAATATAAGCTGGGCGCGAGAAGATACGTTCAGCATACTTGAGCAACGGGGCCGCGTTCTTGCTCATTTCAATGCCGTAGTAGTCCAAGCGCCAAAGCAGCGGCGCAATAGCCACATCCAGCATAGAAAAGCTCTCGCCCAGCATGTATTTGTTCTTCAAGAACACTGGGGCCAACTGCGTCAGGCGGTCGCGGATATGGGCGCGGGCCTTTTCCATCG
This sequence comes from Burkholderiaceae bacterium, assembly GCA_019745615.1. GTDB lineage: Bacteria > Pseudomonadota > Gammaproteobacteria > Burkholderiales > Burkholderiaceae_C > Simplicispira. The sequence continues at coordinate 28,869 of JAIESZ010000036.1, read as the reverse complement.
CCTTCTCGTTGCCCTTGGTGGCACGAGACTCCAGCGTGTTGACATGCACAAACAGTTCTTTCTCAAAGTTGAGCAGGAACAGGCGCACACGGGCGCGATCCACTGGGTCACCGGGCATCAGTTGGGGATGCGGAAAACGCTCATCAATGTATTCGTTGATGATGTTCGATTCGTACAAAATCAGGTCGCGCTCAACCAAAATGGGCACCTGACCATAGGGATTCATCACGCTGATGTCTTCGGGCTTGTTGTACAAGTCCACATCGCGGATTTCAAAATCCATACCCTTCTCAAACAACACAAAGCGGCAGCGGTGGGAAAAGGGGCAGGTCGTACCCGAATAAAGCACCATCATGGCAAGGAACTCCTAAAAATAAAAGAGTGGAACGCATAGTGCGCCCACTCTGAAAAAGATGCGGCCACGCCGCTAGGGCGTGGCGTGGCAGGCACAACAGCTTACTTCACGTCTTTCCAGAACGCAGCGTTGAGCTTCCAAGCAGCCACACTGGCCAAGGCCAAGAAGGCTAACACCCAAATGCCAAGGTTAACGCGCTTCTTCTGCGCTGGCTCACCCATCCATTGCAGGTAGCCAACCAAGTCGCCAATGGCCTCATCGTATTGTTCCGGCGTCATCGTGCCGGGGGTGATGGTTTCCCAACCCTTGTGCACCTGCACGGTTTGGCCATGGCTTTCTTGCTGCTCAAACACGGCGTGGCGTTGGCCTTGCAACTGCCACAACGCATGCGGCATACCCACATTGGGGAAGGCCAGATTGTTCCAGCCCGTAGCCTTGGCCTCGTCACGGTAGAAGGTGCGCAAGAAGGTGTAGAGATAATCAGACCCGGTACCACCAGCACCAGCACGCGAACGAGCGATGACGGTCAGGTCGGGCGGATTAGCACCAAACCATGCCTTGGCTTGCTTGGGATCAATGGCAGCCTTCATGGTTTCACCGATTTTGTCGGTGGTGAACAGCAAGTTTTCTTTGATCTGCTCATTGTTCAACCCGATGTCATTCAAGCGGTTGTAGCGCATGAAAGCAGCCGAGTGGCAGCTGACGCAATAGTTGACAAACAGCTTGGCTCCGTTTTGCAACGCACCTTGGTCGTTGATGCGGTTGGGTGCCTTGTCCCAAGCCATGCCACCGCCTGCAGCGTGAGCAGCACCGGCCACCAAGCCCAAAGCAGCGATGAACGAGAGAAGGATTTTTTTCATGGTATTCATCTCCAGCTCAATGTGCAGCAAAGGTCACGCGGTCAGGCACGGGCTTAGGCTCGCCCAAGCGGCTCCACCAAGGCATGAGCAGGAAGAAGCCGAAGTAGAACAGGGTACCGACTTGCGACACACGTTCACCGATGGGCGAAGGTGGTTGCACGCCCAAGTAAGCCAGCACGACAAAGTTGACGACAAACACGGCATACACATACTTGTGCCAGCTTGGACGGTAGCGGATGGACTTGACGGGGCTGTGATCGAGCCAAGGCAGACCAAACAGAATCACTACTGCACCACCCATAACCACCACACCCCAGAACTTGGCATCGATGGACAACATCATGGCTACCACCACCACGGCAGCACCCAAAATGCCAACCTTGATGAAAGCGGGCAGCTTGCACTTGAGCACAGCCAGCAGAGCACCCAGCGACACGCAGGCGATCAGCACATACATCATCTCGGTAGTGATAGCGCGCAGCATGGAGTAGAACGGCGTGAAGTACCAAACTGGTGCAATGTGCAGTGGTGTTTGGAACGGATCGGCAGGAATAAAGTTGTTGTATTCCAAGAAGTAGCCACCAAACTCAGGGGCGAAGAAGATCACCGCTGTGAAGGCCATCAAGAACAGGCACACCCCCATGATGTCATGCACGGTGTAGTAGGGGTGGAAAGGCACGCCGTCGAGCGGGTGACCATTGGCATCCTTAGGCGCGTTGGGGCCTTTGATTTCGATACCGTCAGGGTTGTTAGAACCCACATCGTGCAGGGCCAGCAAGTGGGCCACTACCAAGCCCAGCAGCACCAGTGGCACAGCAATGACGTGGAAGCTGAAGAAGCGGTTGAGCGTAGCGTCAGACACGACGTAATCGCCACGGATCAGCAGGGCCAGATCGGGGCCTACAAAGGGCACAGCAGCAAACAGGTTCACGATCACCTGAGCGCCCCAGTAGGACATTTGGCCCCAAGGCAACAGGTAGCCCATAAAGGCTTCGGCCATCAATGCCAAGAAAATGGCACAACCAAAAACCCAGACCAGCTCGCGCGGCTTGCGGTAAGAACCGTACATCAGGCCACGGAACATGTGCAAATAAACCACCACAAAGAAGGCCGAGGCCCCAGTGGAGTGCATGTAGCGGATCAACCAGCCCCAAGGCACATCACGCATGATGTATTCCACAGAGGCAAATGCTTTGTCAGCATCGGGCTTGTAGTGCATCACCAAGAAAATGCCGGTGACAATTTGGATCACCAGCACTAGCAGCGCCAATGAGCCAAAGATGTACCAGAAGTTGAAATTTTTCGGAGCGTAATACTCCGACATGTGCACGCGGTAGGCGTCAAAAGCAGTGGGAAACCGGTTTTGAAACCAGTTGGTCAGCTTGGCACCGCCTGAGGCGTTGGGGGAAATTTCCTTGAATTCGTGAGCCATGTCGTTGTTCCTCAGGCCTTCTTGTCTTCACCGATCAGGATCTTGGTCTCTGACAGGTACATGTGGGGAGGCACTTCGAGGTTGTCGGGTGCAGGCTTGTTTTTGAACACGCGGCCCGCCATATCGAAGGTAGAGCCGTGGCAGGGGCACAAGAAGCCACCCTTCCAATCGGCGGGCAGTGAGGGCTGGGCACCAGTGACAAACTTATCGGAAGGCGAGCAACCGAGGTGGGTACAAATGCCCACCGCCACGAAAACTTCAGGCTTGATAGAGCGGTGGCCGTTGCGAGCGTACACCGGAGTGAATTCAGCCGGTTTGCGCTCAGACTTGGGGTCAGCCAGCTGGTCATCAATCTTTGGCAAATCAGCCAACTGCTCTGGGGTGCGCCGGACGATCCAGACGGGCTTGCCGCGCCACTCGGCGGTCATTTTTTCACCGGGCTTGAGGGCGGAGATGTCCACCTCGACTGCAGCACCGGCTGCCTTGGCTTTTTCGGAGGGCTGAAAAGTACTCACGAAGGGGACGGCGGTTGCCAAGCCGCCCACCGCACCCGCGCAGCCGGACGCAATCAGCCACGTCCGCTTGCTGGAGTCGATTGGAGTGTCACTCATGGGGATCCTCGATGAACATCGCTAGTATTGGGGGTTTAGCCTCAAATTGTAGCGGACTACGTAGGGGTATCCCGCAGCCGCGACACTGCGGGCTTTAACCTTGGGCAAGGAGATGAACGTGGGAATGGTGCAAGAATTTAGAGAATTTGCCATCAAGGGCAATGTGATTGACTTGGCCGTGGGCGTCATTATTGGTGGCGCTTTTGGCAAAATTGTCGATTCGGTGGTGGGCGATCTCATCATGCCGGTGGTGGGGCTGGTGTTTGGCAAGTTGGACTTTTCCAACCTGTTTGTTGCGCTAGGCCATGTGCCCGAAGGCACCGCCATGACGCTGGACGCACTCAAAAAAGCCGGGGTACCGGTGTTTGCTTATGGCAGCTTTATCACCGTGGCAGTCAATTTCTTTATTCTGGCCTTCATTATTTTTATGATGGTCAAGCAAATCAACCGGCTCAAACGCAATGCCGAGGCCGCACCCGCCGCTCCAGTGGCTCCCCCCCCCACACCCGAAGATATTGTGCTGCTGCGCGAAATCCGCGATAGCCTCAAGCGCTGATCGCGCTACGACAGCCGTTTGGCCATGCACACAGCCTCCATCAGGCTGGCCGCGTCGGCCACGCCCTGACCCGCAATATCAAAGGCGGTGCCGTGGTCGGGGCTGGTGCGTACCAGTGGCAGCCCTAGGGTGACATTGACGCCTTTGTCCACCCCAAAATACTTGACTGGAATCAAGCCTTGGTCGTGGTACATGGCCACCACGACATCAAACTCGCCGGGATGCATGGGCGTTTGGCGGGCGCGCATAAAAATGGTGTCGGGCGCAAACGGGCCTTGGATGCTCATTCCTTGGGCGCAAGCCGTGGCAATGGCCGGGGCAATAATGTCGATTTCTTCGCGGCCAAACAAGCCGCCTTCCCCAGCGTGGGGGTTAAGTCCGGCCACCGCGATGCGCGGCACGCGCCCCAAGCTGCGGCTCAAGGCATGGTGGGTGATGCGCAGGGTTTGCAGCACGTTGTCGTAAGTGACGGCGGCAATCGCCTCGCGCAGGGACACATGGATGCTGACCAGCACGGTGCGCAATTCATCATTGGCCAGCATCATGCGCACCGGCATCTCAGCCAACGCCACACCCGCATGGGCTGCGGCTTGCGCTTGGAGCAGTTCGGTATGGCCGGGAACATCGACCCCGGCGGCATGGAGCGCCTCTTTGTGCAGCGGTGCCGTTACCAGACCCGCAATCTGCCCACGCAGAGCCGCCTGGGCAGCCCAGAGCACACAGTCAGCCGCCGCACGCCCAGCGGCAGCGCTGATCTGCCCAAAGGGCTGGGGGCCGGGCAGGCCGGGCAGTGGCAACACGGGCAGACAACGCCGTGGCACCTCAAGGGCTTGGGCCGGATGGGCAATCAAGGCTACGGGCAGCGATGGCAGGCCGGGGCGCAGCACACAGGCGGCGGCACGGCGCAGGGTAGCTACATCGCCGACAACAAAACAACCTTGGAGTTGCTCAGGTGCATCGCGGAAGGCTTTGGCAATGGTTTCTGGGCCAATGCCCGCAGAATCGCCTTGGGTGATGGCCCAAACACGGGGCGCAGTGTTGGTGTGGGTATTCATGCTCAGGCGGGGTTGTCGATGTCAATAAAGTAGTGGTCTAGCCCGTATTGCTCGGCCAGTTGTGCCGCCACGGCGGGGGCACCATAGCGCTCAGTGGCATGGTGACCCGCGGCAATGAAGGCCACGCCACATTCACGGGCCAGGTGCATCTGCGGCTCGGAAATCTCTCCCGTGATAAAGGCATCGGCCCCGGCGGCAATGGCAGCCTCAAAGTAGCTTTGGGCACCACCGCTGCACCAAGCTACTTTGTGAATGGGGCCAGACACATCGCCCACCAACGTCACAGGCCGCTCTAGCGCGGCCTCGACGTGTGCCACTAAAACGTGGGCACTGGAAAAAGTACCGCCATCGTCGCGCTGGCCCAGCCAGCCCAAAGACTGCTCGCCAAAACAAGCCTGCCCCTGCAAACCGAGCACACAGGCCAGTTGGGCGTTGTTGCCCAAGGTGGGATGGGCATCGAGCGGCAGGTGGTAGGCAAACAGGTTGATGTCGTGCGCCAACAGCCGTTGCAGGCGCTGCTTCATCCAGCCCGTGACGCGGCCCTCTTGACCACGCCAAAACAAACCGTGGTGGACAAAGATAGCATCGGCGCGGGCCTCGATGGCGGCATCAATCAGCGCACGGCTGGCAGTGACGCCACTGACAATGCGCTCAATCTGTGCCTTGCCCTCCACTTGTAGGCCGTTGGGGCCATAGTCCTTGAAACGTTCGGGTTGCAACAGCATATCCAGAGACTGCCGCAGGGTATCGCGAAAAATGCTCATACATCCATTGTCGCGCTAATAGCGGGTGCTGGCAGTATGGCGTACTGGTTCACAATCGCCACTTGCCTCTTTTGGGCCTATTTTTTCTGATTGCTCATGAAACGCTTCTGGCTGATTTTTTCCCAGGCGGTGACGGTGTTTGTCGCCGCCTATTTTGTCGTTGCCACGCTGCAACCAGATTGGCTGGCGGCGGGTGCCAGACGCTCTGGCGCTGGCGTGACGTTGTTTGAGGCGGCTCCGATCAGCGATCCGGCACGCCCGGCCCCCGGCAGCTTTAGCCCGGCGGCGCGCAAGGCCGCGCCAGCGGTGGTCAGTATCAACACCAGCAAGGCGGCGGTGCGCCATCCACGCAGCAACGACCCTTGGTTTCAGTTCTTTTTTGGCGATCAGCAACAAAGCCAGCCCCAAACCGGGCTGGGCAGTGGCGTCATCATCAGCCCCGATGGCTACATCCTGACCAACAACCATGTGGTAGAAGGCGCTGACGAAATTGACGTCACGCTCACGGACAGCCGCCGCGCCCGCGCCCGCACCATTGGTACCGACCCCGATACCGATTTAGCGATCCTGAAGATTGAATTGGACAAGCTGCCGGTGATTGTGCTGGGCAACTCCGATCAATTAGCAGTAGGCGATCAGGTGCTGGCGATTGGCAACCCCTTTGGCGTGGGCCAAACCGTGACCAGTGGCATTGTCAGTGCGCTGGGCCGCAGCCAGTTGGGCATCAACACTTTTGAAAACTTTATCCAAACCGATGCGGCCATCAACCCCGGCAACTCTGGCGGGGCGCTGGTGGATGTCAACGGTAATCTGCTGGGCATCAACACTGCCATTTACTCACGCTCAGGCGGCAGCATGGGGATTGGTTTTGCCATTCCGGTATCCACAGCCAAAATGGTGCTCGATGGCATCGTGAAAGACGGGCAGGTAACTCGCGGCTGGATTGGTGTCGAACCCAATGAGCTGTCGCCCGAACTGGCCGAAACCTTTGGCGTTCGGGCCAGTGAGGGTGTGATTTTGACCGGGGTGCTGCAAGATGGCCCAGCAGCACTGGCCGGTATACGCCCCGGCGATGTGATTGTGCGTGTGAATGATAAGGCCGTGGCTAGTGTACCCACCCTGCTAGCCACCGTGGCCTCGCTCAAACCGGGAACACCTGCCACCTTTCAGGTGCAGCGCGGTGATCGAATGCTAGAACTGGCCGTGACCCCCGGCGTGCGCCCGCGCCTACAACGGGCGCTGCGCCGCTGAGACACAAAATCAAGAGGAGGCGGCAGGGGGAGTGTCGTCTTCTGCCGGAGCTTGGGTGTGGCGGATAAAAATCTGTGCAGCCCAAATACCCAATTCATACAGCAGGCACATGGGGATAGCCAGTGCCAACTGCGACACCACATCGGGTGGCGTGACGATGGCAGCAATCACAAACGCCAGCACAATAAAGTAACCGCGAAACTCCTTGAGCTTGGCCACACTGACCACGCCCATGCGCGCCAGCACCACCACGGCAATCGGCACTTCAAACGACAAGCCAAAGGCCAAGAACATGGTCAAGACAAAGCCCAGATAAGCCTCAATGTCAGGCGCTGCGGTGATGCTTTTGGGGGCAAAGCCTTGGATAAAGGCAAACACCTGCCCAAAAACAAAAAAGTAGCAAAACGCCACGCCCACCAAGAACAAAAGGGTGCTGGAGATGACCAACGGCAACACCAGTTTCTTCTCATGCGAATACAGGCCGGGTGCCACAAAGGCCCACACCTGCCACAGCACCATCGGCAGTGCCAGCAAAAAGGCCGCCATGAGCAAGATTTTGAGTGGCACCATAAACGGCGATATCACCGAGGTGGCAATCAACGTGGCTCCTTTGGGCAAGTGCGCTACCAGCGGTGCGGCTAGCCAGTCATAGAGCGTACCGGGGCCGGGGAAAAAGAACAAAAAGGCCGCCGCCACCAGCACGGCCAACAGGGCCTTGACCATGCGGTCGCGCAGCTCTACCAAGTGCTGCACAAAGGGCTGTTCGGTGCCCGCGAGTTCGTCTGGGGAGGATGGATCGGACATGTGTAGAGGCGACGGGAAACTAAACCCGCCCGTGCCGCGCCAAGCGCTGCGGCATCAGTAAAACCGGGGGGAAGGACGGTGGCGCGCTACCCGCGCTGCACCAGACTGTACCTTGGTGCGTACACCTTGGCGAGATTTGTACCACTGCGGCATAGTGCCCCGCTTGAGACGCCAGTTTTTGCCGGGATGGCGGTAGGCTGGCACCACCATGCTACTGGCCGTACTGTCTGCGCCCAAGGCATCAAAGCGGGTGGCATCGGCCCAATCTTGCTCAAAAGCACTGGTTTGGGTATGGATGGAATGCTCCACTTCGCGGGCGGCACCCTCGACCGTTTCTTTCATTTTGCGCAGCTCATCCAACTCCATGGAGCGGTTGACCTCAGCCTTGACATCAGACACATAGCGCTGCGCCTTGCCCAGCAAGGTGCCCACGGTGCGCGCCACACGCGGCAGTTTTTCGGGGCCAATGACGATCAGCGCCACAGCACCAATCAAGGCCAGTTTGGAAAACCCGATATCAATCATGCCATTGCCACCTGAAGGACTCAGGCCTTGCGTTTGGCTTCGACATCAATCGTCGATTTATCTACTGCTGCACTGCTGGCTACTTGGCTGGCGGGCGGGGGGGTAGCACCATCAGCAGTGCTGCCATCTTTCATGCCATCTTTAAAGCCCTTGACGGCACCACCCAAGTCGGAGCCAATGTTTTTGAGCTTTTTGGTGCCAAACACCATGACCACGATCAGCAGCACAATCAGCCAGTGCCAGATGGAAAACGAACCCATGAAAATCTCCTAAGCGATGCGCTTCATTGTAGAGGTGGGGGTATCAGCCCTTGAGCCAAGGACGCGGGCCACCCATGATGTGCAGGTGCAGATGGTGGATTTCTTGCCCGCCTTCAAGCCCCGTATTGACCACCACACGAAAGCCCCCATCGGGATAGGGGTTACAGCCCTGCTCTAGCGCCAAACGTGGCGCCAAAGCCATCATGCGCCCCAGCAGGCCCGCATGTTCCGGCTGCACCTGTGCCATTGACGGAATGTGCAGCTTGGGCACCAGCAAAAAATGCACCGGTGCCCAAGGATGGATGTCGTGGAAGGCAAAAAGTTCTTCGTCTTCGTAAACTTTGCGTGACGGGATCTGCCCCGCAATGATTTTGCAGAAAAGGCAATTCGGATCGTGCATAAGAGCGCTCTGAAAAAACAGGGGGGTTTAGCTGGCGGGTGCCAGTTGGAAGCTGGAACGCATCCCAATGTCGGTGCGATGGTCTTGCAGCCATTGCAGGCCCACCGTCCGGCCCAAGGCAAACAGCTGACGCATAAAGCCCAGGTCGGCGCGTGTTTTGCCCGCCAAACCAAAATCGGCCAACACTGCACCGCCATCAATGCGGTGCATGTACACCTCTTTAAAGTTGCCAGTGTCGATCTTGCCCTCAACACGCAGCCGGTGGGCGAACTCCAAGGAGCGCAACTCGGCCAGCAAACCAGCATTAAAGGTGATTTCGTTCACCCGGTCGGTAATTTCTGGCACCGTAGCGGGCACGCGCAAATGCTCCACCGGGTTGATTTGTACCAGCAAAATATCGCTGCTTTGGGCGCTGTAGATCAAGGGGTAAAGCGGTGGATTGCCCGAATAGCAACCATCCCAGTAAGCCTCGCCATTGATCTCCACCGCTTTGAACACCAAAGGCAGACAGGCCGAGGCCATGACCGCATCTGCCGTAAGACGATCGCCAGAAAATATCTCACCCTGCCCCGTGCGCACATTGGTGGCACAGACAAACACCTGTGGCGCGGCTGTGGAGGCAGCCAACAACTCAAAATCAACTTCGCGCTGTAGCAACTGACGCAAAGGGTTGATGTCGAGCGGATTGGCCTGTGCTGGTGCCAGCCACGGCGTCATCATGGCCAGCCCCGGAAACACCTGCGACAGCGGCGCACCCCAAGCTAAATTGCCCAAGGCCCCGGTGCCCTCCCACAGGCGGGTGAGGGTAGCGCGGGCCAGATCAGCACCGGCTTGGCGCACATCTTGCGGGTCTTGGTATTGCTGCGCCGCTTGGGCAAAGCCGTGGGCCACGGCCACGGCATTCATGGCCCCGGCACTGGTGCCACTGATGCTATCTAACTCAATCTGACCATCTTCGAGCAAGGCATCGAGCACTCCCCAAGTCAGGGCACCGTGGGGGCCGCCGCCTTGCAAGGCCAAATTGATCCGTTGCGGTATTGGGGACTCAGTCATACAGTTCTTGTCCCTTGTTCATGGCTACCATGCCGCGCACGATGCGGTAGAGAAACCACAGCGAGATCAGCGCCCAAGCAATCCAGCCCGGAAAGAAAAACAGCAACCACAGCGGCGCTGTGAGCACATAGAGCACCCCGGCCCAGAGCACGGTACGGATGCGCCAAGAAAAATGGCTGGCCTGCCAAGTGCCCTCGGCATCGCCTTTTTTTACCAAATCAATGATGAGCGCGATGACGAGCAGGGCTGCACCGGGCTGCGCCCCCGGAATGACAGCGCCCACGGCCACCACCAAATGCAGCAGGTAGCTAGCCCAGCCCCAAGCGATCAGGCCACGGGCTTTTTCTTCGTTGCTCTGCGCATCAAAAACATCGCTCATGGCGCTGCCTGACGCTGGGCTTTTTCTTGCAGGCCACTGGTGCCCTCGCGGCGCTCCAACTCCGCCACCACATCCGCAGGAGACAAATCGTAGTGGGCCAGCGCAATCATGGAGTGGAACCACAGATCGGCCACCTCGTACAGCAACTTGGCCTTGTCGGCACCATGATCGACGTCTTTGGCCGCCATCACCACCTCGGTGGCCTCTTCGCCAATCTTTTTCAGAAAGGCATCGGGGCCTTTGTGCAGCAAACGGGCAACGTAGCTTTTTTCTGGATCGCCGCCATGCGCCGGCTTGCGGCTCTCGATCACCGCAGCCACACGGGCCAGCGCGCCCTCGACAGAAGAATCATCAGCACAGGACATGGAGCCAACCTCTTTCACTTATTTATAGATGGATTCGGGGTCTTTGAGCACCGGATCGACCGGCTGCCAATCACCATCACGCAGCACGCTGTAAAAACAACTGTGCCGCCCAGTGTGGCAGGCAATGCCCGGCTCATGGCCCTGCTGCGTGACTTGCAACAAGATGACGTCGTTATCGCAGTCAATGCGGATGTCGTGTACTGTTTGCACATGGCCGGACTCTTCGCCTTTAAACCATAGTTTGCCGCGTGAACGGCTGAAATACACGGCACGGCCCAGCTCGGCGGTTTTTTGCAGCGCCTCGCGGTTCATCCAAGCAAACATCAGCACGTCACCCGTGCCACGCTCTTGCGCAATCACGGGCACGAGGCCCTGCGCATCCCATTTGACTTGTTCTATCCAGTTCATCGCGTGATTGTGAACGATTACGATTACAAGCGCACCGGAATACCACGGGCCGCCATGTGCTGTTTGGCCTGTTGCACGGTGTATTCACCATAGTGAAAGATGCTGGCGGCCAGCACAGCATCGGCACCGCCTTGTTGCACGCCATCGGCCAAGTGGTCAAGGTTGCCCACGCCGCCAGAGGCAATCACGGGCACGGCCACGGTATCGCTCACGGTGCGCGTCAGGGCCAAATCGAATCCGGCCTTGGTGCCGTCACGGTCCATGCTGGTGAGCAAAATCTCGCCTGCACCACGCCGGGCCATGTCCGCCGCCCATTGCACCGCATCTAGGCCCGTGTTTTTGCGACCACCGTGGCTGTAAACGTCCCAGCCCATACCGACGGGCTGACCATTGGCACCGAGACGTGCTTCGTCTTCGGGCGTGCGGCGTTTGGCATCAATAGCGACCACGATGCACTGGGCACCGTACTTGGCCGAGGCAGCGTTGATCACGTCAGGGTTGGCAATGGCCGCCGAATTGAAGCTGACCTTGTCGGCCCCGGCATTGAGCAGGCGGCGCACGTCTTCTACCGTGCGTACGCCACCGCCCACCGTGAGCGGAATAAACACTTGGCTGGCTACGGCCTCAATGATGTGCAAGATCAGGTCACGGCCATCACTGGTGGCGGTGATATCTAGAAAGGTGAGCTCGTCGGCCCCTTGGGCGTTGTAGCGCGCGGCAATTTCTACCGGATCGCCTGCATCGCGCAGTTCAACAAAATTAACGCCTTTGACGACACGGCCTCCGGTGACGTCAAGACAGGGGATGATGCGTTTGGCAAGCATGGCGCGGTAAATATAGCAATGGAGAACAAGCGCAGGAAGATACCACGCGGCTAGGCCACACTGCGCGCCACCCCGTTCTGCCAGCGCCAAGCATCTTGGCACATGCGGTCAATGCCATGCTGGGCCTGCCAGCCCAAGAGCTGTTGGGCCAAACCGGGGTCTGCCCAACACTGGGCCACATCGCCGGGGCGGCGGCCCACGATGTGGTAGGGGATGGTGCGACCACTGGCGCGCTCAAAGCTACGCACCATCTCTAGTACCGATACCGGACGCCCTGTGCCTAGGTTGACAGTCAATAAACCGGGATGCTGGCGCAGGTAATGCAGGGCAGCCAGATGCCCTTGCGCCAAGTCGGCCACATGGATGTAGTCGCGCACGCCGGTGCCATCGGGGGTGGGGTAATCGTTGCCATAAATGCTCAGACAACTGCGCTGGCCTGCGGCCACTTGGGCCACATAAGGCAACAAGTTGCCGGGCACGTCTTGCGGGTCTTCACCGATCAGGCCACTCTCATGGGCACCCACCGGGTTAAAGTAGCGCAGCCGAGCGATGTGCCACTGCCCCGGCTCTGCGGCATCCACATCGGCCAACACCTGCTCCATCATCAGCTTGCTCCAGCCGTAGGGGTTGGTGGCGGAGAGGGGAAAACCCTCACCAATGGGCAGGGAAGCCGGTTCACCATACACTGTGGCCGAAGAAGAAAAAACCAAGGTACGCACCCGCGCCTGCTGCATGGCCTGTAGCAGGGTGATGGTGCCCGCCACGTTGTTTTCGTAATAGCGCAAAGGGGTGGCTACCGATTGCCCCACGGCCTTGAGTGCTGCAAAGTGGATGACGGCATTGATCGGGTACTGGGCCAGCAACTGGGCCAGCAAGGCCGCCTCGCGTACATCCCCCTCGATGCACACAGGCACCGCACCGATAATGCGCCCCATGCGCTCCAGCACCGAGCGGCGGCTGTTGCTGAAATTATCCAAGATCAAAAAAGGCAACCCCGCTTGCGCCAATGCGACGCAGGTATGCGAACCGATAAAACCAGCACCACCCGTAACCAAAATCATGCCGTTGCACCCATTAGAAATAGCCCCGCCCCGCACCGGCCCCACGGCCACAGCCGATTGCACACATTAAAGCAGCTACTGCTTCATCAATCTTAGCTAATATCAATTATATTTAGATAGCATTTGTCTATAATTGAGCTTAAAAACTACCCCTATTACCGGTTTCACATTCTGTGCCCAAACTCTTCTCTCTGCTGCTGTGGACTCTGGGCATTCTGTTATCTGTGCCAGTCCATGCTTTGCCCACAGTGGCCTTGCATTACGGTGCAACAGCCCCGTTGGGCGATCTGAAAGTATTTGACGTGGTAGTGGTAGAACCCGACCACGGCCATGACCCCCTGCTATACCAGCGCAGTGACAGCCAGTTGTACGCCTATGTGTCGGTGGCAGAGGTGCAACCGACACGCAGCTATTACCAAGACATTCCGGCAGCTTGGAAGCTGGCCCGCAATGGCGATTGGCAATCAGACGTGCTAGACCAAACGCCCCCAGACTGGCCTGAGTTCTTTGCCAGCCGGGTGGTGGCCCCGTTGTGGGCACGTGGCTACCGGGGCTTTTTTCTGGACACGCTCGACTCCTACCGCCTAGCGGCCCAGTTTGATGAAGCTGCACAACAAGCGGGGCTGGTGCGGGTGATCGAGACGCTGCACCAGCGTTTTCCGGGCATCCGCCTGATTTTGAATCGGGGTTTTGAAGTTGTGCCCCGCGTGCGCGACAAAATTGAGATGGTGGCTGCCGAATCCTTGTTCCGGGGCTGGAATGCCAACAAAAAACGCTATGAAGAAGTCCCTGCGGCCAGCCGGGAATGGTTGCTAGGCCAGTTGCAAACCATCCGACAGCAACAGGGCCTGCCGGTACTGGTGATCGACTATGTGCCGCCGCAAGACCGCGCCTTGGCCCGTGCCACGGCGACACAAATTCAGGCCCTTGGGTTTATTCCTTGGGTGAGTGATAGCCAACTGCACACCATTGGAGTGGGCAATGTCGAATTGCTGCCCCGGCGTGTGCTGGTTCTTTATGACGGCAACGAGACCGTCTCCGTCAACTACACCAACGCCCACCGCTACCTGCACATGCCGCTCAACCACATGGGCTACATGGTGGAGTATGCCGATACCAGACAACCTTTGCCCCAAGGCATTTATCGGGATCGCTATGCCGGTGTAGTCACTTGGTTCTCAGGCTTTGTGCCTGCTGCCAAGGGTAAAGAGTTGAGCCGTTGGCTGCTGGCCCGTGCGAGTGAAGCAATGCCACTGGCCTTGATTGATGATTTTGGCTTCTTGCCCGACCGCAGTTGGGCAGAGCAACTGGGGCTGCAAGTAGGCAACCTTGGCATAGAAGGCAAGCTCCAGACCGTGCGTCAACACAAAATGATAGGGTTTGAAATTGCCCCCCCAGTGCCGGGCAACGAGTATGAGCCGGTGCGCTTGGTCGGCAAGGTGGCGGCACAAGCCACCCCCCTGCTAGAGCTGCAAGATCAGCGCGGACAACGGGTAGTGGCCGGTGCCATCATGCCTTGGGGGGGGTTTATGCTCGATCCGTTTGTGCTGGTCACGCTGCCCGGCACCGAACAACGCCGCTGGGTAATCGATCCTTTTGCTTTTTTGACCCAAGCGCTGCGCTTGCCGCCGATGCCGGTGCCCGATGTCACCACCGAAAATGGCCGCCGCCTGCTGATGGCGCACATTGATGGTGATGGCTTTCCGTCTCGGGCCGAGATGGCTGGCAACCCCTTGGCCTCTGAAGTGCTGCTCAAAGAGGTACTGCAAAAGTACCGCATCCCACATACCATGTCGGTGATTGAAGCTGAAACTGCACCCCACGGCTTGTACCCACAGCAAAGCGCCCAGATGGAAGACATTGCCCGGCGCATGTTCCGGCTGCCCCATGTCGAAATAGCCAGTCACAGCTACAGCCATCCTTTTTTGTGGGACGAAAAAGTGAAACATGGCGTATTCTTGGAAGAAACGCAAAAAGACTACCACCTAGAGTTGCCGGGCTACACCTTCAGTTTGGAGCGCGAGATTGTTGGTTCGGTCAACTACATCCAGCAACGGTTGGCACCAGCGGGCAAGAAGGTGCAAATCATGCTCTGGACAGGCGATACTGCCCCCAGTGGCGAAGCACTGGCCATTGCCCACCGTGCGGGGCTTCTCAACATGAACGGGGGCGATACCTTTATCAATCGCAGCCAACCTTCGTTGACCGCCGTGCGCAGCCACGGCATCCAAAAAGATGGCTATACCCAAGTGTTTGCACCCATCACCAACGAAAATATCTATACCAACCTCTGGCAGGGGCCTTTCTATGGTTTTGAGCGGGCCATTGAAACCTTCGAAATGACCGGCCAGCCACGGCGCATCAAAGCGGTAGATATTTATTACCACACCTACTCGGCCAGCAAACGGGCCGGGCTTGAGGCGCTGCACAAAGTCTATCGTTGGGCATTAGCGCAGCCGCTGCATCCGGTGTTTACCTCCGAGTACATTCGCAAAGTGCAAGATTTTTATGGTTATGCTGTGGCCCGTGATGGCCAAGGCTGGCGTGTGCGCGGCAGTGATGCCTTGCGTACTTTGCGCCTGCCTGCCGATTGGGGTGCGCCCGCACTGGCCCACAGCCAGCATGTGGCTGGCTACCGTGAAGGCACCGAGGGCACCTACCTGCACCTGACAGGCGGTAGTGCCTACTTCCAGACCCTAGAGAAAACAGTGCCCCCACCACCTTTGCGCCCCTTTTTGTACGAAGCTAATGCACGCCTGAAAAAGTGGCAGGTGAACCCTCAGGCCACACAGACCGAATTTACCTTGCAAGGCCATGTACCACTGCAATTTGGCCTAAGCCACAGCAGCCACTGCCAAGTGCGTGCTGGGCAGCGCCTGCTGGCCCCCATCCGCACCACCACCACACCGGCAGGTGCCAATGTCCAGATGTTTGAGCTGACCGCTACCCATGCCGACCTCCAGATCGTCTGTCCAAACCACTGAGCGGCCTTTGCTGGCCCCTTACTGGCTGCTGCTGCTGCTCGCCGCTATCGTGGGCGCGGGCCTGTGGCTGCTTTATCCTCGTCAGGATCTGGAGCGCCGTCTCAGCCAAGCAGGGGATCAATCGGCCCTGTCCACCAGCTACCTGCACAACCTGCTGCGCAGCGACCCCGACAACCCGCAACTGCGTCTGTTGTTGGCCAAAGAACAGGGGCACGCAGGGGCCATCGAGTCGATGCGCGAGCTGCTCAAACCAGCGCTCGCGTCTGATGATCCGGTCATGCGCCGTCAGGCTCTCTGGCTACTGTGGGAAAGCACCTACCGCACCTACCAAAAAACCCCCAGCCAAGAGACAACGGCCCGCACCCAATGGCATGCCAAGTTGGTAAACCAACTGCACGCATTGATACAAGAGAGCTGGCCCACAGAGCAACTACAGCTCTTGACCGAACACGCTTTGAACTTGGAGCAACAAACCATCGCCATCACGCTGCTGCGCCAGCAGGCCGCACAGCAGCGCCAGCCAGACCAGGCAGCACGGCTGTACGCACAGGCTGCTCAGGCCGCATTGGCCCATTCCAATTACGCAACGTGTGCCCAGTTGTACCTGTTGGCCCGCCAAGCCACACCAGATGGCCCACAGGCCAAGCCGTATTTTCTGGCGGCCATTGCTGCCATCCAATCGAGCGGACAGCCAGTGGCGGCGCTAGAACTGGCCGAAAGAGAACTGGGAGCGCTGCACAGCGACAGCGAAATCATTGAGCTGCTGGTACAACTGGCGCGCGCCGCAGGCCGCCCCGACATTGCAGAGCGCTATGTCAAGCAGCTACTGCAACTGGCCCTTGTGCAACAATGGCAAACCAGCCAGTGGGCGCAAACGCTGTTGCCGTCTCCATTACAAGCTGTCGCAGAGCGGCGCTTGGCAACGCTGCAAGCCACGCCGCGCTATGAAGATCGGGCCTATCTGCTCGATCCATCCTTGTTGCAGCACCCCAGCCATGATGCCGCCCAAGGCGCATGGCAATCGTTGCCCGTCAGTCAAAAAACTCCCCCAGCAGCAGTCCCCCCCGCACTGCCCTTTGACGACAAGGTTTACACCCTAGGCTACCAAGTTTTCTTAGAAAACAAGAACCTAGAAGATGCTTGGCGCGTGGCCAAGGCGGCGGTGCAGCAGGCCCCGCAGCTCATCATCTGGCATGAGCGGCTGGCCCAAGTCTCTGAGTGGACTGGCCGCTTGGAACTGGCCCTACCACACTGGCTGCGGGTAGCACAACAGACACAAAGCCCAGTGGCTTGGCAGGCCGTGCTGCGTTTAGCGCCCGGCCAGTTTGATGATGCAGCACTGGTAGAAGCGCTGCGTTACGAGCTGCGCCGCAAGCCCGGCCAGCCCACTTTGTTGCAAGAGCTGGTGGATGCCTACGAGCGTTTAGGCTCGCCCCAACCCGCGCTCGATTACCTGCGCCAGCAGCCTGCCACCCCCAAAACCCTAGAAATGCTGGCCAACTTGGCCAAACGTGCCGGAGACCTCGACTTGGCCTTGGCCAGTTGGCAACGCCTGTTTACCGACCCCACCCAGTTGACCCCCACGCTGGCGATGCGGGCCGCTGTATTGGCCCTGTTGCGTGGCCAAGCCACCCAAGGACTGGCATGGCTGGAAGCGGCACAAAAGAAGGTCACTCCAGACGCCACAGACAGCGCCGACTTCTGGCGGCTCACGGCCCAGATGGCACAAGACCAGCAACGAGACCTCTTGGCTGTGCAAGCGTATCGCCAGTTGTTGGAAAACAAGGCGGCTGATGTGGGAGACTTTGATGCCCTGATTCGGCTGTTGCAAACCCACCAACCGTTGGAGGCAGCCGAGGTAGCACTGCTGGCTTGGCAACAGCTCGATCAGCCCCGCCACCTGATACTGGCTTTGGGCATTTATGCCAGCCGCAACCAGTGGCGCGATGTGCAACAGGTGCTCCAGCAACTAGACCCCGCACCCCAAGCACAGCGGCGCGCCTTGCACCGCTTGCGCCAAGAGCCAGAGTTTTTGCGTTTGGCCGGGCTATGCTACCAAAACACCGGCCGTCGCGCCCAAGCGCGCCAGTATTACGAAGCGGGTCTCAAACTGGCCCCACAGTCGGCTGCCATGCGCCATGCCCTGCTGTGGCTGTTTATTGACAGCAACGACGCCGCCGCTTTGCGCGACCTGCTAGGCCGTTACGAGGCACAATGGAGCCAAGACAAAGAGTTGCACGACGCGCTGGCGTCAGCCTACCAGTCGCTGTCGCTGCCCGCCATTGCCCTAGAGCGCTACTTGCAACCGCGTATTCAGGCCCACCGCAATGACCTGCTCTGGCTGATGAACTACGCCGATGCTCTAGACCAAAACCAGCAATCTGACCGTGCATGGCGTCTGCGTCGTGATCTACTCAGCCAAGAATGGCAAAAGGCCAACCGTGATGTCAGCACTACCCCCTCAAGGGCGCGCTGGTTGACCGAAGAAGGCTTGAACACTACGCGGCGGCTGGCCCGCGCCCGTCTGCAACTGACGCAACGCCCCGGTGATGCCGGTTTGGCTACCCTGCGCGAGCTGCTGCGGCTAGACCGTGATGCCCGCAATGGTTTATCCAATGCCGCCGCAGAAACCGCTATTGGCTGGTTGCAAGATGCCGGTGAATACACCGCCGAACGGGGCTTTTTGTGGCAACAATACGCCCGCAGCCACAGCGTACAGGCCAACCGGCCCCTGTGGGCCGAAATCACGGTAGCCTTGGCCGAGAAAGACAAGCCCGCCACCGGCGAATTGCTTGAAATTTTTGACGAACGCCTGCCGCGCTACGACCGGGTCAATGCCGCCGTGGCAGTGGGGGATGTTCGCTTGGCGCAAAGCGCCGCCTTTGAGACCCAACAAGACCAGCCCGACGATAACCCGTTGCACCAGCAACTGGCTGAGAACCTGTTGGCTTTTAGCCCCTCTGGCGCTGGTAATGTCGCTTCGCGCAAACTCGACCGGCTAGAGGAAAAAGAAACCCAAACGCAGCTGCACTATCCATTAAGCCCGGCCCTGTCTTTGGGACTCAAAATGTTGCGCACCGAGCGGCAAACCACCGGGCGAGAAGGTCTGCGCGAGCTGTCGCAAGAACGTGCCAATTACGGCAGCTTGCGCTGGCAGCAGCGCAGTGGCAGCTCTACCCAACTGCAACTGGGCTGGCGCGAAAGCATTGCCCACTCTACGCCGTGGCAGCTTGAGCACATGCAGCGCCTCGACAATCGCCTGTCATTGCACCTAGACTGGGGCCAGCAACTGCCCACCCAAGAGAGTTTAGCCTTGCGCACGGGCGGCATGAAAGACCGCCTAGGCGTGGGTATGCGCTACCAAGCCACCAGGCTCGATCAGGTCACGCTGAACCATTGGCGTGAAAAATACCAGTGGCAAACCAGCGCAGAAGTGGGCAACGGGCAGCATTCAGCCCTCAGCTATACCCACAGCTACCGCTTGGATGCCCCCACCGTGGATGTGGGCGTTTTTTGGTCCAGCCACAGTTACGACCGGCGCAACGCAGAAGACCCTGCTGGCCCCGACCGCGCTTTGATTCGCAACCTACCGCCCAGCCTGAGCAACGCTGAACGCGGCGCTTTACTGCCCGATAATTTCCAGTTTTACGGTGTACAACTGACCACCAATCTGCGCTTTGAGAACGACTACATCCGCGCCTTTGTGCCTGTGGTCAGTGTGGCCCCTACTTGGCACAGCCGCCAAGGGCTGGGCTACAGTTTGCGCCTAGGCTTGGCTGGCAGCTTGCTCGGTGCCGATCACTTGGGTTTGGTGTGGAGTGCAGGCAAATCTGGCTCACAAACTCCTGGACTGAGCCAAGAAGTCCAACTCAACTACCGCTATCATTTTTAACCATTATTTCTGCAAGGCACCATGATCCGTCGATCCTTTTTTTTGCGCGCCCTCCAATGGCTGCTGGGCACCACGTTACTGGCCGGCTTAGTGGCTTGCTCCACGGTGGACCACGGCAAGGCACCAGCGCTAGAACGCGGGGCCAGCTGGGTAGTGCTGCCGTTTGCCAACCACACAGAAACCCCGCTGGCTGGCAACCGCGCCGAAGCGGTGGCTTTGGCCCTGCTACAGGCGCAAAACATCGGCCAAATCAAACGCTACCCCGGCAGCGTGCAGCAAGAAGCCCTGTTTGATGGCACCGAAAGCAAACGCCAAGAAGACGCCTTGGCTTGGGCACGTGAGCAAAACGTGCGTTACGCCTTAACGGGGACAGTCGATGAATGGCGCTACAAAGTCGGGGTAGACGGTGAACCCGCCGCTGGCGTCACCTTAGAAATCGTAGATGTCAGTAGCGGCAATACCCTGTGGAGCGGCACCGGGGGCAAAAGTGGCTGGAGCCGCGAAGCCCTGTCTTCAGTAGCGCAAAAACTCATCCGCGAACTGCTGCATGCAGGTTTGGCTAGCGTACGTTGATTTAGCTTGGCCATGTCTAGCGCCAGTGGCAATACACGCCGTCAGGAGCCATCCCCGCGCCCCCGCACCCTGACCAATAACAGCTTTGGCGGCTCCCCGTTGGGCAAGTTGGCCCCTACCGGGACACAGCCGTGGATTGTGCTGCTCGAAGCCTTGTTGCTGCCCGCCTTGGCGTTGGCACTGGGCTGGTGGCTCAACCCCCAAGACCCGCTGTGGGTCAATGCTGATTTTCACTGGGCGTGGCTCGCTCCAATGGTGGTAGCACTGCGCTATGGCCCCCTGACGGGTTTGTTATCTGTCAGTGCCTTGTTGGCAGGATGGTGGCTATTGCAGCAAGGGCGCTACGAGCAGTTTCCGCAGGTGTTTTTTCTGGGTGGCCTGATTTTGGTCATGCTGGTGGGCGAATTCTCTAGCCTGTGGGTAGCGCGCACCCGACGCGCCGAAAGCATGCAGCACTACCTGCACCAGCGCATGGAGCACCTGATCCGGCAGTACTACCTGCTGCGCCTGTCCCACGACCGCCTAGAGCATGAGTTAATAGGCCGCCCCATGTCGATGCGCGATGCCCTCAAAACGCTGCGTGGCTTAGGCAGTACCGAGTCCGACGCCCAAACCTTGCTAGACCTGCTATCACAATACTGCCAAATCAGTGCTGCCGCTTTGTACAGTATGCAAGGTGAGCAACTGGGTACACAACCCTTAGCCAGCATGGGTGCCCCCAGCACTTTAAACACCAATGACCCCTTGGTACGCCAAGCCCTAGAAACGCGCAAGCTGTGCCATGTCGTGCAAACCTTAGCGCTCAAACAGCAAAGCCAGTACCTCGTCACGGCACCACTACTGGATTTGGGTGGCGAGATGTATGGCCTGCTGGTGGTCGATGACATCCCGTTCTTTGCGCTACAAGAAGAGAACCTACAAACCATCAATCTTCTGCTGGGCTACTACACCGATGGCTTGGCCACCCAAGCGCTGGCACAACCCTTGTTGCAACACTCGCCCGACTGCCCGGCTGAATTTGCCTTTGAAATGCAGCGCCTGTGGCACATGCACGAAACCACCGGGGTACCCAGCATGGTGGTGGCATTAGAGTTCACCCCCACCGCCATTGAGCGCGATCTGCCGCAGCAATTGCTGCGCCTGCGCCGTCTGATGGACGAGACTTGGCTGATAGAGGGCCCCAGTCGGCAACTGCTGGCCGTGCTCATGCCTTTGGGCGATGCGGCCACCGCCGAAGGCTTTTTGGCCCGGCTAGAAAACTGGATTCATCAAAAAGCAAGTATTTCTCTAACCGATGCCGGTATTTTTCCGCACCAACTGCCCCTGAGCCAAACCCCTCCCCTCGCACTGTTGCAACGCCTGCACGAAATCGCTGATGCTCAATAGCAAGTTTGGACTCTCGGCGGTACTGATGGAGCTGTCGGCTTGGAGCGGCCCCGTGCTGCTGCATGGCCACTCTGATACCGCATTGGCCAGTTACCTGCTGCTGCATGCTGGGGCCAGCACCCTATTGGCTCTGTTTGCACTGCCTTTGCTGCCCAAAGAGCAAACCCAACCGCGCAGCGCCGTCTTGGCCCTGATGGTACTGTGCAGCTATGCCGTGCCGCTGGTGGGCTTTATCGGGGTTTTGGCCGCCGTATTGATTTTGCGCTACCACCGCCCCACGCAAACCTTGGCGCTGTTTGAGTCTTTGCAACTGCCTGAGTTTGACCAGCACCAGCGCCTCACGGGGGCCTTTCGCCAAACGGGCCTAGGCTCCTTTCTAGGCAACCGCGACGTACCCATGACCTCGCGCATGCGCGCTATGGTGTCCCTACAGCACGTATCGGGGCGCGTCGCATCCCCCTTGCTGCGCAATGTGCTCAACGACCCCAGTGAAGATTTACGCCTGCTGGCCTACGGCATGCTCGACGGCCTAGAGCAGCGCATCAGCCGGGCCGTAGACGAAGAGCTGCAAGCCCTGCGCATTGCCCGCGCCAGAGAAGGCACCGCCCGCCCCGGCCCCAGAACGCTCAAAGCGGTGCAGCACCTGTCTGATCTGTATTGGGAGTTCATCTACCAAGACTTGGCCCAAGGCGATCTGCGCGACTACGCTATTGCCCAATCGCTGCACTATTGCGATGAAGTCTTGAAACTGCAACCTGAAAATGCGCCCCTGTGGCTGCGCAAGGGCCGCTTGCTGCACGCCCTGCGCCGCTTTGATGAAGCCGCACTGGCCTACCAACGCTGCGTCAGGCTGGGGCTGCCGCCCACACGGGTACTACCCTACCAAGCCGAACTGAGCTTTGAGCGCCGCGACATCGTACGCACCTATATGCTCATCGCACAACTGGATGCCGGGGATTCTCTGCCCCGACTGCGTCCCATCATCGACTACTGGAAAACCTGCTGATGGACACCCCGCGCCAGCCTCCCAAGGCTCCCAGCGCCGACATCGCCCTGCTGCTAGAAGGTACCTTTCCTTACGTCAGTGGCGGGGTATCGAGCTGGATCAACCAAATCATCCGGGCCTATCCTGAATACCGCTACGCCATTGTGTTTTTGGGCAGCCGCCGCGCAGACTACAAAGGCTTTAGGTACGAGCTGCCCGCCAATGTGGTGCACTTTGAAGAGCACTACCTGTACGACGACCTAGTGGCACCGGGCCTGCCTGCTCCTCGGTCGGGCAGCCCACTGGCCTTTGAGATGATGAGCGCGCTGATCGAATCCTTGCGCCAAGGCGATGCCAAGCGCACGCTCACCTTGGGGCTGCTGCGCCATCTAGTGCGCGAAATCATGCCCGGCGGTCAGCTCCAGTTGGACGATTTTCTCTACAGCGAACTGTCTTGGCAGCTGCTGTGCGACACCTACCGGCGCTACTGCACCGACCCATCATTTGTCGATTATTTTTGGACGGTACGCATCATGTTTCAGCCGCTGTGGCTGCTGGCGCGCATCGCCCACGAGTTGATTCCGGTGCGGGCACTGCACAGCGCCTCCACGGGTTACGCTGGCTGCTTGGGGGCCATGCTGCGCCAGCGCCGTGGCCTGCCACTGATCTTGTCTGAGCATGGCATTTACACCAAAGAGCGCCAAATTGACCTGCTCAAGAGTGAGTGGATTCGGGACAACCGCAACGTCTTCCAGCGCGACCCCACCGAGTTGTCCTATTTTCGCCAGATGTGGATTCGCTTTTTTGAGTGGATGGGCCGTTACTGCTACGAAGCCGCCAACCCGATCATCGCCCTGTACGAAACCAACCGCTTGCGCCAAGTACATGATGGTGCCAAGCCTGAGCGCACCTTCAACATCCCCAACGGCATCAACCTAGGGCGCTTTGCCCCACTGCGTGCGCAGCGGCCCGCCACGCCGCCGCCCGTGCTGTGCCTGATTGGCCGCGTTGTCCCTATCAAAGACGTCAAAACCTTTATCCGCGCCATGCGCCGGGTGGTGAATCAATTGCCCCAAGCCCAAGGCTGGATTGCTGGCCCGGCGGAAGAAGACCCCAGCTACGCCCAAGAATGTGAAAACTTGGTGCAAAGTTTGGGCCTACAAGCCCAAGTCAAATTTCTTGGTTTTCAGAAAGTCGAGGCACTGATGCCGCAAATTGGGCTGGTAGTGCTCTCCTCGATCAGCGAGGCCCTGCCCTTGGTCATTTTAGAAGGCTACGCCGCAGGCGTGCCCACCGTTTCTACCGACGTTGGCTCGTGCCGCCAATTGATTGAGGGCCTAGACGCTGAAGATCGCGCCTTAGGCCCCAGTGGGGCCGTGGTCAACATTGCCGACCCCCAAGCCTTGGCCGATGCCTCCATTGCCCTGCTCACCGATACACCGGCATGGACACGGGCCAGCACCGCCGCCATTGCCAGAGTAGAGCGCTACTACACCGACGAGATGATGTTTAGCCGCTACCGCAAAGTATATGAACAGGCGCTGCAAGACCCCAAAGGAGCGCGCTGATGGCGGGCATTGGGTTTGAACTGCGCCGCCTGTTGCGCAAAAACACCCTACTGGGTTTGGCACAGGCCTACGCCTATGCAGGCGTGATTGGCTCTGGCCCGTGGATTTTCTCCATTGTGGGCATTTTGCTGGTCGGTATTTTCAGTGCCAGCGTGGTCGTGCCTTCTTTTTTGGTCACGCAGTTTCAAACCTCCGTGACCTATCTGGTAGCCAGCAGCTTGGTGTTTACCGGCTTGGTGCAACTGGCCTTTACCCGCTTTGTCTCAGACCGTTTGTTTGAAAAGCGCCAAGAACTGATTTTGCCCAACCTGCACGGCCTGCTGCTGCTGGTGATGGGTGCCGCCTGCGTGCTGGGCACGGTAGCCCTGTTTTGGCTGCTCCCCGGCGAGCGCCTGCTCTACCGCTTACTGATGCTGGCAGGGTTTGCCACCATGTGTGCGGTTTGGGTGCTCACGGTGCTGCTCTCAGGCATGAAGCACTACAAAGCCATCACCCTGCTGTTTGCGGGGGCCTACACCCTGATTGTGATTGCCGCACTGCTGCTGCGGCCTTGGGGGCTAGAGGGCTTGCTGGGCGGCTTTTTGCTGGGCAATTTGGTGCTCATGGCGGGCATGTGGCTGTTTATTGTGCATGACTTCAACCCCTCCGGGCCACTGATTGCTTTTGACTTTGCCCGGCGTGAACTGTGCTACCCCTCCCTGATAGCCGTGGGCTTTTTGTACAACTTTGGCATCTGGGTCGATAAGCTGATGTTTTGGTACTTTGAACCCACGTCCCAGCAGGTGATTGGTGGCTTGCGCGCCTCCTTGATTTACGATTTGCCAGTATTTTTGTCGTACCTGTCCATCATTCCGGGCATGGCGGTGTTTTTGGTGCGCATTGAGACCGATTTTGTCGAGTTTTACGACAAGTTTTACGATGCCGTGCGCGGCGGCGGCTCGTTGGAATACATCGAGTCTATGCACGATGAGATGGTCTACTCTATCCAACAAGGATTGGTAGAAATTGCCAAAATCCAGACCTTGGCAGTACTGGTCACGTTTGTGGCTGGCCCCGTGCTCTTAGAGGCTTTGGGCATTTCACAGTTGTACCTGCCACTGCTGTATGTGCAGGTGGTGGGGGCGGGCTTGCAAGTGGGGCTGATGGCAGTACTGAATGTGTTTTTTTACCTAGACCAGCGCCGCATTGTGCTGTGGCTGTGTGCGCAAGTGGTGCTGCTCAATGTGGTACTGACGGGCATGAGCCAATACTACGGTGCCGCCCTCTATGGCTACGGTTTTACACTGGCCATGCTCATCACCCTGCTGACCGGGCTGGTTCTGCTCACGCGCCAGCTTAACCGTTTGGAGTATCAAACCTTTATGCTCCAGTAGCATACCGGCCCGATCCCTTGTTCAATTTATAGCCCAGACCATGCTGCCATTTTCTGCCGTGCAACGCACTCCCGTTTGGCTCTGCGCCACCTTACTGGCCGCCTGTGGTGGTGACTCGGATACAGCGCCCAACGTGGCCGTAGAGATCACTGCCCCCAGCGCCCAAGCACCAGTGCTAGAACTACAAACACCACTGTTCGTAGGGGCCACGGTAGAGGTAGATGCCATGCCTGCCCCTGATGCCACCTTGGTGCATTTCAGCAGCTCTGCGGGTTTGTTGTCGCCTGCCACCGCATCTACCCACCAAGGGCAAGCTAGCAGCTTTTTGCTTGGCACGGTGCCCGGACAACACACCCTGCGGGCCGAGGCCGAGGTGGCTGGGGTGCGCGCCGCCAGCAGCACACAAACTTTCTATTTGCGCCAAACCCCAGTGCCGCTTGAGGTGCTGGTGCCTGCCTATTTTTATCCATCCACAGGTTCGGACTGGACATTGCTGGCCTCCAGCGTGGCCGCACTGCCCGGCCTGAAAGTCACGGCCATTCTCAACCCCTCCAATGGCATCTTTACCAACGCCAATAGCCGCTATTTAGAAGCTGGGCGCAATTTTGTGCGTGCGGGAGGGCAGCTGCTGGGCTATGTACACACCAGCTATGGCAGTGGCGAACGCTCACTGGCCGACATCAAAACCAACATTGATCGTTATCTAGAACTGTATGGCCGCGAGTTAATCAGCGGTATCTTTTTGGATGAAATGAGCAACAAAGGCAGCGCGCTGGAGTTTTACCAGCAGCTGTACCGCTACATCAAGGCCAAAGACCCCAGCTTGCGTGTCGTGAGTAACCCCGGCACCATACCAGCGCCAGAGTTGGCAGCCACCGCTGACGCCCTGATTACCTTTGAAGGCCAAGCGGCAGCTTTTGCCCAGTACGATCCGCGCAAAACAGGCGGCTGGCTTTACACCTTAAGCAATAGCAAACAAGGGGCGCTGATTCACACTGCCAGCACTTGCACCGCCATGCAAACGGCAGTACGTACGGCGGCAGCGGCGCAAAGCAACAGCGGCTTGGTGTATGTCACCCACCGCCCATACAATTACGCCAGCAATACTGGCAACCCTTGGGCCAGCCTGCCCAGCTACTGGGCCAGCCTACTGAGCAGCGTTCATGCCCTCAACCAAGGCCAGCCCTTGCCCAACTGTTAAGCCAGGCTGAGTTCGTCAGCGCGCGCTTGGGCGGCTTCAAAATCGAGGTCGCCAGAGTAAATAGCGCGGCCACAAATCACGCCCTGCACGCCTTCACTTTCAACGGCGCACAAAGCATCGATGTCGGCCATGCTGCCCAAGCCACCGGAGGCAATCACTGGGATAGTCACGGCTTGGGCCAACCTGACAGTGGCCTCAACATTGATACCGGAGAGCATACCGTCACGGCCAATGTCGGTGTAGATGATCGACTCTACGCCCCAGTCTTCAAATTTTTTCGCCAGATCGGTGACGTTGTGGCCGGTCAGTTTGCTCCAGCCATCGGTAGCTACTTTGCCATCTTTGGCATCCAAACCCACAATGATGTGGCCGCCAAAGGCGGTGCAGGCATCTTTGAGAAAACCGGGGTTCTTGACGGCAGCGGTGCCAATGATGACGTAGCGCAAGCCACCATCAATGCAGCGCTCGATGGTGTCCAAGTCACGAATGCCGCCGCCAAGCTGCACCGGAATATCGTCCCCCACCTCACGCAAGATAGATTTGATAGCCGCCAGATTTTGCGGCTTGCCAGCAAAGGCACCGTTGAGATCGACCAGATGCAAACGGCGCGCACCCGCATCAACCCAGCGGCGAGCCATCGCTGCCGGGTCTTCACCGAAGGTGGTGGATTGATCCATATCGCCTTGTTTTAGGCGTACACAGTGGCCGTCTTTGAGGTCGATGGCAGGTATGAGCAACATGGTGGGTTTGGCAAGAAAAGGCGGCCATCACAGCAATGGCCTGAACAAACAGAAAACGTGACAAAAAATGCGGCAACACCTTGGAGGAGGGTACCGACCGGAGCTTAAGGGTTCCAGTGCAGAAAATTGCGATAGAGCTGCAAGCCCTGATCGGCACTCTTTTCTGGGTGAAATTGTGTCGCAAAAATATTATCGCGTGCAATGGCAGCGGCAAACCAGCCGCCGTAGTCGGTCTCGCCTGCGCAATGCTCAGGGTTTTGGGGCCGGGCGTAAAAGCTATGCACAAAATAGAAATAGCTGTGGTCTGGCACGCCTTGCCAGACCGGATGCACCGCGCCAGCATGGTTCACTTGGCGCACTTGGTTCCAGCCCATTTGTGGCACCTTGTAGCGGCTGCCATCGGCTTGGCTGCGGCCTTGCAAATCAAACTTGACCACTTCGCCCGGAATCAACCCTAGGCCGGGGGTATCACCCTCAGCGCTGTGGTCAAGCAGCATTTGCATACCGACACAAACACCAAACAGCGGCTTGCTGACAGCGGCCTCTAATACCGATTGGCGCAGGCCCGATTGGGCCAGCTCGCGCATACAGTCGGGCATCGCGCCTTGACCCGGCAGCACCACGCGCTGGGCAGCGCGCACTTGTTCGGGGTTGGACGTGACCTGCACCGTCCAGCCACTGCCTTGGGCAGCGGCTTGCACGGCTTGCGATACCGAGCGCAGATTGCCCATGCCGTAATCGACTACGGCGACAATTTTCTGAGCAGTCATCACAAAGAACCCTTGGTGGAGGGGATGGTGCCTGCGGCACGCGGGTCTAGCTCTAGCGCAGCGCGCAAAGCACGGGCAAAGGCCTTAAAAATGGTTTCGCACTGGTGGTGGGCATTGACGCCCTTGAGGTTGTCAACGTGCAGCGAAACGCCTGCATGGTTGACAAAGCCTTGGAAGAACTCAAACACCAATTGCGTATCGAGCTGGCCCAACATACCGCTGGTGAATTTGACATCCATGTGCAAACCGGGGCGGCCAGAAAAATCCACCACCACGCGGCTTAAAGCCTCGTCCAGTGGCACATAGGCGTGGCCGTAGCGGCGAATGCCTTTTTTGTCGCCCACGGCTTGGGCAAAGGCCTGCCCCAGCGTGATGCCAATGTCTTCGACGGTGTGGTGGCCGTCAATGTGCAAGTCGCCTTGGCACTGGATGTC
>JAIESZ010000011.1 GCA_019745615.1 Burkholderiaceae bacterium | reverse complement strand
TGAACATTGGTTCACCAGCTTGCAGCATGCCCGGGTAATCATTGAGGCTTGGCGCCGGGAATACAACGAAGAAAGACTGAGGGGGGTTGAGATAAAGGAAGAGTGAACGGTGCGATAAATGGGATTTTCTGGGCTACTGCGGCACGACGTGGGACAGGACTACAGAAGTCTCTTTCCCCACATGAAAATCAACCTCGAAGATAGAAAAAGTGCCAATTTGGCACTTTTGCTTTTTGGGGAGAGGTTTTCCAGCACGGTGCATCCCATTGTGGGACGTTTACTCTGTCGAGATCACAGGTCTCGGATTAGGAAGGCCTGCAACGTGTCCAGAATAAGCACTTTTTCTTGCGGGTACAAATCCCCATCAGGTTTGACTGGCAGGTAGGGGCGGGCTGGAATTTTGACCTTGTTGCCACGACCAGCTTGTCCACCGAACTGCTGGATGGCCGCATAGGCCGGCGTGGCTGTGATGGTAAGGACGTTGTTAGATACTTGCGGCACGATTTGGCGACGCAGCTCGCCGGTATCGATCAGAGGTTTTTTGCCCGCTATCCGTGCTTGGCCTCGCTTGTTCAAGCTGCCGTCTTTCTTGCGGTGGCCTTGGCCCAAACGCATAGAGTAGATGCCCATTGTGGCAGAGCTATTGGCTTTCCAAGGCGTACCGTCCGGGCCAGTGCTGGTCTCGAAGCGGCGCTTGGTGCGTTCGGTGATGTCGTCGCCAATGGCTTGTAGCACGGGGGCCATATTGCCGATGCGCTGGGTTAAGGCTTGCAGCGTGGCAAGTACCTCGCGGTCTTGGATAGTGATGGTGATCATGGCGCTTAAAAATGGACGCTTTTACGATAATCGCCGCAAACACGGCATCCCCAATTTCTTCTAGAATCAACTTACCTCTGGTGCTGTGTACCCCGATGGGTAAGGGGGCGCGGGACGAAAATCCCCCGTTTATGTTGGTTCAAATCCAGTCCGGCATCAGAGGGCTTCTTCGCCCATAATGATTTCTGGTAGGCGGTTGTTTCCAATGGGAATGGTTAGGGGCTTTTGGTCGCTATTATTCGGTTCGAATCCGACACCGCCTACTCCTGTCGAGTCAGTGGCTTGTATCTCGCCGCTTTGAGGTCACCTAGCTCCAGCGCACCGCCAGTCACTACAAAGTTAGAAACTATGCGCTGGCGCACTCCATCAAAGCGGCCTTTCTCGTTGTAGTTGATCTTGACAACCACCTTCCCCGCATTTGCGCCCAAGTCCACCACATAAAGCAGCGTGTTGTTCTGGGTATCCAAATAGGGCACAGCACTGTCCAGCAGCAACGGCAAGTCGCGCCACACTTGATCTGGCAGGGCAGCACCGCGCAACACCTTACCGTCACGCAAAGCGTGCATCAGTTCTGTGTCGCGCATCCAGACCGCAGCGTTTTCCAGTGTCACCGCATTGGCTGCCAGTGCCGCCACGGTATTAGCGGGCACGGTATGCACCATCGTTGCATTGCCAGTAGCTTGCTTATTCAGGCGGACAGCATCAAAGACCGGCTGCCATGCAGCAAGCCGCTCTTGCAACAAAGCGGGCTTCAATGCTTCCCACATTGCCGCACCAATCGGTGCATTCAAGCGGATCAGCTTGTCGTCGATTAGGCGCTGAAAACTCTGTTTGACACTCGCCCCCGGCGCGTAATCAAAACCCTTGTCAATGCCCGCCGGTGCGCCAGTCTTGGGGTCGAGTTGATTCCAGCCTGCGGGTGGGTCACCCAATCCGGCGCGGGCGCTGGCTTCGCCTTCTTGACGGCTTACGCAGGTGATACGGCATTGGCAGCCCCAGCCGTTGGGGGCAAAATGGGTTTGCCAGAAGGGATGGTCGTGCGGCAGGGTCAGGCCGTGCCAAGCCATATGTTGCGGGCGCGGGTGTGCCACGCTTTCACTGTGGATGTAACGCCAATAGGGGCGCAGGCGCAGATAGTCCGGGGCAGTGAACTGCCGATAACGCCCCGCCGCATAACTGCTGGCCATGTTGGTTTGGTAGATGATGCGTGCCCGCCACGCTTCGCCTGCGGCGCTGCCTTCGCCCGTCCAGCCCGTCCAACCGTGCTTGGCGACGACGGCCAGAAACTCGCGCTGAAACTGGGCTACGCCCATGCCCATTTCTGCCGCCCGTGTCACTGCACCCTGTAAATCGGCCAATAAGTCCGCTTTGGCGGCCCCGGCAACAATGAAGGCACGGTCGTGTGCGGCTCGCTGGATGTCGTCCCAGCGCTGGGTGGGCAGGCGCAGTTTTTGCCGCAGAAAATCAATTTGATCGGCCCACGGCGTGCCAAAGCCGATGTTTAGGGGGGCGGGCGTCATGGGTTCAGCCTTCGGCCTGCACAGCAGCCATGCCCTTGAGTTCTGCCAATGCCATCGCGGCAGCCATCAGTTTGACCAGTTCCGCACTGTCCAGATGGCCGTAGGCTTGCACCAGTGTTTGCTGTACCTGTGTGAGGTCTTCGGCTTGTGCAACCAGTGCTTGCAATTGCTCCACCATGCCAGACCATACCGGTGCGGTGCGGGCCAGCAGTTGGTTGGTTTCTGTCTGGAGTGGGCCTGAGGCGGAGCCGCCTGCTACAGCGGGTTCGGCAAAATTCGGGAGGCTTGGTGTGTTTTGTGGCGTGCTCGGTGATGGCGGAGTTTTCTTTTTGTGCCAACCTTCCCCGTACTTGGCCCGCACGGTGTCTTCGTCCAGCTCGAATCCCATATCAAAGACGATTTTGTCGGCTTCGGCAAGTGCTTTGGTGTCGTCTTCGTCTTTGATTTGGCGATAAACGAGGCAGGGTTCGAGGCCGTTGTATTCGCAAATCCAAGCCAGCAGGGTTTCGTTGAGGGTTTCTGAAAGCAGGTCGCTATCGGCCTGCGTCAGGTCTTGGCGCACGTCTTGGCGTTCCTTGCTGGCCGCTGCCAAGGCACCACCGCCCGAGGCGCGCGACTCCTGCCCAGTCAGTACAGCCCCAATCCAGTCGTCCATGTACTCACAAAGCTGTTGTTGAGTGGTGACGTTTCCTGAGAGCTTGCTTTCGAGCAGTGCAATCTCCATGCCTTCAGGGGTCATCAGGTAGCCATCGTTGCTCATGGCACGGAGGGCATCTGCCAGCGTGCCTTTTTCTTTCGGGCCAGCGTTGCGGGGGTATTTACCGTGCGGCGTTGGGGAGCCGAAGCGGTCGCACAGTTTGTTCCAAGCGACGATGCCTTTGCGCTTGAAATACACCGGCCAGAACAGTTGCAGGCCCAAGCCGGTGCCGTAGGGGTTGTCATCTTCAGGGTTGACCCGATGAACCATGAATTTGCGTTCAGGCACCGGGATGCCGGTCAGCATGTTTTCGCGGGTTAGGAGGTGCAGCCAAGGGGGCATTTGATCGTCTTGCTGCACATAGACAAAGCGTCGTTGTGCCCGTTTGGTGATCCGTGCCGGTACGACCAAACCATCACGCACTGTCCAGACAATCTCGGCCACGGTAAATCCGGCCAATAAGGCTTCGAGCAGGTCGGAACACAGCCGGTCAAAGTTGCAGGCTTTCAGTATGGCGGTCATGACTTGTGCATCAGCGCTGGCTTTGGCATGGTCTTTTTGCCGGGGTTCCACCTGCCACGGTTTACCGATCAGGGCGAGTTGGCGTTTTTGCAGCCCAGCAAATACTTTGCCGTCGCGCTTGAGGTCACGGTATAGCTCAACGCTACCGTTGCCGCGCTCCAACAGCAGGGGGTCGTTGGTGCGCAGCACACCCATGTAGTGCTGCTCGAAGGGGTCGCGCAGGCGATGGGCAAATTCGGTATCGAGTTCTGGCTGCTGGGGCGCAGCCACTGGAGGTCGGGTGCGTTTAACCATATATGAAGTCCGACAGGGGCTGTGAACTAGCGCGGGGGCCACCGCTCATAAATTCAATAGGGGCCGATGGCTGGGTGGCGGCATGCAAAGCCAAACCCAGTGCCCAGAAGTGGTCGGCATGGCCGTCAGGGGTGCGCTCGGCGGTAAAGCGAACTTGACCGGTGCTCGTCACTTGTTTGGTGACTTGGCGCAGGTCGGCGCGGATTTTGGGGTCTTGGGGAATACGCACGGTGCGGTCTTCCATCGCGCCGCGCACGGGGTAGGCCAGTGCTTCCTTGACGCGCTGCGTGAACGTCACTGCCTCAATCCGATGCAGGCCAAACTGGTCTTGGGCATCATCTGCCCAGCCGATACCCAAGCCGGTGGCGTCAATGCAGGTGCGATCGCACTGCTCCAGCCACGGCCAGAGGATTTTTTCCTGTTCGCTTTTGCGCATGTTTTGCAAGCGTTCGACGTGGCGGGTGTAGAGGACATCACCGAGCTGCTCAACGACCCAGAGCACGGTCAAATCCTTCTTGCGTCCAATGTCTACGCCAGCCAATAGGCGTCCCGTGCCACGCTTTTTCCAGTCGATACCGGCGCTGTATTCGACGGCGGAGATGAGTCCGTATTCCAAAAAGGCAGCATCATCGTCTGCCGGATTGCACATGTACTCTTGCTGGAAGCTCTCTTCGTCGGCACAGCCTTTGCGGATGAACTCAAAATAGGCGGCCTCGTTCATCGCTTGGCGCTCATCGCCTATGGGCAGCATTTGCTGGAGTTTGAACAGGAAGCCTTGTTCCAGCGCTTCTTGCAACGTGACCCGGTGCAGGCTGATGTTTTTGGGGTTGCCACTCTCGCGCACTTCGCGCACCAGTTGGTTGAAAAAATTGTGGCTGCCCCGGTGGGTGCTGATGACTTCCATGCTGCCGCCCCAAGTGATACCGGGGTAGGCAATGCTCCAGAGTTTGCGCGGGTCGGGGTGCAGTGCAAACTCGTCTAGCACCCGGCCACCCCGTTTTCCCGCCTGAGCATCGGGGTTGCTGCTCATACTATGGATGCGTTTGCCCGAGGCAAATTCAATGACAAAAGCGGTCTGGCGGGTTTTGGCTTCAATGACGATTTCGCCGAGGTCTTTGGCGGCCAAGTGCATGATGCTGGCCCACATCTTGCAATCTTCAATGAACAAACGAGCCTGTAAGTCGTCGCGGCTGCTGACCCATTGATCGTGGCGGGCACCTTGGGCTGCGGTGCGTTCATCGGCAGCATAGGCAGTCGCCCAACTCAAACCAATTTGGCGCGATTTCTCCATGAGCTTGAGTCGGCTTTCGTCCTCGATCCAGCGTGATTGGAACGGTAGAAAAACACCATCAGTATGGGCCGGTATGATCTGGGCATTGCCTTTGAATTTCATGCGCCAATCCCCAGTGCGGCCCGGATGGCTAACTTGGTTTCTTCCGTGACACCGCCTTTGCTGTCCATCGCATCGAGCTTGGCACGCTGTTCTTGCAGCAGGCGCTGGCGGGCTTCTTCTTCTACCTTGGCCTGAAACTGCTTCAGATTGACGCTGGAGCGCGTGAGCGTGGCAATGTTTTTGGCCGCTGTACTGAGCATTCCGACACGCTCGCCGGGGTCGATCTTTTTGTCATCGTCCAAGTCGTCCGCTTCTTGTAGTGCCAAGATGGCTTCGAAGAGTTCGGTCTGTATCAGGGCGGTCAGGGCCTCACTGCGTGCATCCTTGTCGTCACCCGCTTGGGCTTGGATCAATTTGGCCGCCTCGGTACTGGCCCGAATGGCAGACAAGCGCCGCTCCAGCTTCTGGCCATACCGGCCAATAGCACTGCGGCTGGGCAGGTCTCCTGCATGGGCCTGTGCCGGAAAGCGCTCGCGCAGATCAGCAATCAGCTCGTCCAGCGTTTGCCCGCCCGTGGCCAGCATGGCCTCGATATAGGTTTTGATCTCTGGCGGCAAGCGGCTGATGGTGCTTTTACGGCCCATGTTGCTCACCAGTATTTGGCCGGGCGGGCA
The DNA here is from genome assembly GCA_019745615.1 of Burkholderiaceae bacterium. Lineage (GTDB taxonomy): Bacteria > Pseudomonadota > Gammaproteobacteria > Burkholderiales > Burkholderiaceae_C > Simplicispira. Next base: position 20,065 of record JAIESZ010000011.1, on the reverse strand, counting down.
ATGCCCGGCTCGCAAGCCACGGTGTATTCGGCCACATCAATGCCGTGGCGAGTGAGTTCGGCAAACCATTTGCCACTGGGCTGTTTGTCCACACGCACCAAGTCCCGGTCGTGCAGGTAGTCCAGTTCGCGGCGCATCTCCAGTGCCGTAGCATCGGGGTATTCACTTTGGGCTACCGATAGCACCAAAAATTCAAACGCACCCACAGGGCGAGCGTTGTTGAGGGTGAGCAGAATGAGCCAACGCAGGGCCTCGCGGCGCAAACGGGGGTGATCAATGGTTTGCATGGTGTCCTCCAGTGGCCGCACGAAGCTGGGCGGCTTCCAGCTTGGAGCCCAGCGCATCAAGTTTGGCTTCGATGACGCTTTGTCCCCGGATGTAGTCTTCGCGACGCACGTAGTGCAGGGGCATTTCAGCCTGCATCTTCAGCAGGTCGCGCTCTATGCGTTGCCACTGGGCGGCCTCGTCTCGGTTGACTTGTTCAATGCCATCGAGTCGTTCAGCCAGTGCTTTGTGGTTAGCTTCTCGGGTGGCGTCTTGCAGTCCAAATCGCTCGTCTAAATGGCGTTGCGATTGATTTAACCCTTGTTTAACTACGCCCCACAAAGCGCCCAGACCAGAAATCAACAACCCCAGTAGTTGCCAAAACTCAATTTGCAATGTCATTGCCGTACTCCTTTTTCTTTTTGCGTTTGGCAGTTCACGCACAACTGGCACCCTGGCACTGCGGTGCGCCGGGCCAGTGGTATCTCTGCCTCACAGCCTTCACGTTGGCACCATTGCGCTGAATCGGCTGGCGATTTGCCTGTCAATCCCGCCCGGCGGGCTTGCTCGCGCAGGGCATCGCCCAGCATTTCTTGCATGCGCTCGTTGGCGCGGTCAATCTCATCCGTCATGGTGTTTCTGCATCCATCCAGTTCAGTAAATCGACCACGCGCCCCGCGCAGGTGCCATAGAGGTCGTACATGGTTTTGAGGGTGATGGCAACGTCATCGACTTCACCGCTGTCCTGTGGGGCCGGTGTTGGTGGTGGGCAGCGCACGGCCAATTCCGCTGGCAGCGGCTTGGGCAGCACGGGTTTGGGCGTTGGCAAGGCTGCGCATGACGTCAGCAGGAAAGACACAACCAGTACGGCTGTCAGCAGTCTTGGACAGAGCATTGCGTAATTCCTTGGTGGTTTTCTGGTCTGCTTGTTCGCGCTGGGCCATTGCTTGGCGCAAGCGGCGGCTGGCCGCGCCCGATTGCTCAATGAGGTCAGCGTGGGCGGTCAGTTGTGCGCTCAGGTCTTGTACGGTTTGGGCATCTTGGCGGGCGACTGTGGCGGCTTGACCGTCACGATGGCCACGCCAGTAGCCAGCAGTGAGTGCCGCAAGAGCGGTCAGCAGGCACACCAGTGCTAGGGCAGTGCGGCTCATAGGCTCGGCTCCCAAGTGCTGTAGCGGGGCTGGAGCAGCAGCAAGATGCGGTGGGGGTAGCGTAGGTTTTCAGGGCAGTGGCTGATGTGGCGTCGAGCTTTGCCGCAGGCTGCATCCACTTGGCTGCGCGTAGGCCACGCAAGCCCGGTACTTGCTGCCTCCGCTTGCCAGTGGCCGAGTCCGCCGTTGTAGGCCCGCAGCGCCACCCACAGGCGATCAAAGTCGCTCAAGCGTGGGGGCGTGCGGTCAAACAGGTATTTGTCGTAACCCACCAGCGCACGCAATGCCCATGTAGGATTTTGTGGCTGGCAGTCGGTCGCGTTTTGACTGTGTAGATCGCACCACCACCGGGCCGTGGCAGGCATAAACTGCGCCAAACCCTGCGCACCCACATGGCTGATGGCCTGTGGGTTCCAGCCGCTTTCTTGGTGAACTTGGGCCGCCAGTGTGGCAATGGGTGCATCCAGACCCCATTGGCTGTGGGCTGTCCGTGTTAACTCCAAACGGTAGCGTTGAGCTTGGGCTGGTATGGTCTGGGCGTGGGCAATGGCGTTGAAAAAACCACCCCAGCCCAGTAGGAGGCACAGCAAAACGACACGAATCAGTGTGTATGGAAAGGAAGCCTTAGTCTCGCGCTTATGAATAGCTGCGGCATGACACAGCCACAAGGTACACCAGCACAAGAAAATAATCTGAGGCCATTGCAGCACCAACATAGCTCAGGCTCCCAAGCCCATTGCCAGCATGGCGCAGCCGACGATGATGGCGCGCCGTAGCATGGCCGCGCCCATAATGCAGGACTGGTCTGGAATGGGCTGGATGCGTATGGCATCAGGCCGGGCATAGGGGAAAAGGCTACGGTCAAGCCAGTAGCCCACCACAGCAGCCAGCGTGACCAAGCTGAGTTTGTACAGGCTGACGGGCAGTTGCTGAGGGGCAATAAACCAAACAGCAGCCAGCAAGGCCAAGGTGATAAGTAGCCAGCCCCACAAGCGGGGGCGTGGCACAAAGGGGGTGCGTAAAGTGGAGGCGGGTGTGTTCATGCCCGCATGGTGCTGCGGACAGAGGGTTCTCAATCAATGGAGCGCATCATTTTCAATCGGCCAGTCGACCTTCTATGATGCTGATATAGCTGGGAAATTGGCCCCTATTTATGCCGGCCAGCACAGCGCCAGAGCGCCTGTCTGGGGGGCACTTTTTGTTGGAATTTACAGACCAGAATTCTCTGGTGTGTTACGAGCAAATATCTGCCATCACACGCTTGCGCCAAGGCTGTAGAGGGATATGGTCAGGGTGGCCGTCTGCGGTGGCTTGCTCGCGTTCGCACATGAGTGTGAGCGTTCTGAGGGGAGGGGGTGCCTTAGCACATAGTCGGGCATAGCTTGCTCCCCAAGATGACGTTTTACCGGCAGTTAGTTCCCTTGCGGGCACCTGTTCTATGGCATCAATCAACGCGGCGGCTTGCTCTGCCAATTCTTTATGTGCCTGCTTGCGGTCGCTGTAGCCAAAGACCAGTGCTAACAAACCCAGCGCAGAAATGGCGGATGCGACATAGGGCAGGTAATCTTTGAGCCATTGCCCCATGAGCGAAGCCCCCAGAAGTACCGTCAATGATTTGGTTATTTTGTCAGCCAAATCAAAGAAACGCTGGCGGTGTCGGTGGTAGCGCACTTGCACCCATGCCTTGTGCAGTACCCCACACCGATGTCCCCAGATAGCATCGGTCTGAGCATCTTCGGTGCTTGGTACTTCGGGCATTTCTGCGGTCATCATGTGTGCCATTGTGGCAGAGAGCGCCTTATTTGGGACGTGGAGGAGGAGGCGGTGGTGGACTGAAATAGACAGCGCCTCTCCCGCCATCAATCAAGTTAATCGACTTTTGGAAATCACTCGGTGGGGGTGGGGGTGGGGGTGGGGGTGGGGGTGGGGGTGGCGATTTCTTATCTGTCATTGCACTCTTTCTTCTAAAAAATTATTCCCATTTGGGTGTTGCAAAAATTGGTTGCAGTCATGACTGCCCCTTCTCTGAACCCGCACAAACCCGGCCTTGCTTGAGCGCCGATCCGAATCCCGCTGAAGGAATCGGCTCCATGTCATACAGTTGCTCGTAAGGCCAGAACCGTGCGCGTACCAATAGATTTTTTGAATTTTCCAAAGCACTGATCAGTGCTTCACTGCTGCCGATCCCAACCACATGGGAGCCAGCTTTGACAGAGAAAGGGGTGAATTGCCCGGTGTCTGTTTTCACGCCCATGCCGGACAAGTCGTTGTGAAACAGGTTGCTGTTGTCGCTGGTGCGTAAGGCAATCGTTTCTGAACCGGAAGATACGACCATCACCATGTGTACCGGGATAAATTTTGGGGGCTGTGGCGTTTTGGGGAAGGTGATAGGAGACATAACTAGGCATGAAACCTGACCTGTCATGTCGTCATGTTTACGCTCAAATTTCCAGCCGCTAGGCATACTTCCATTACTTCTTGCACTGTTCTCCCACGTTTTTATCGGCTGATCGCCTTTGGCATTAGCTGGGCACGCTACTTCTTGGTATGTGACCTTGCCATCAGCGCCCGTGCATTTGTTGATAGCCCGCGCCTCTTTGATGCCCGATAAAAGCGCCACGATGAAGATCGCCACGGCAATCAGAACCAACTGTAGCCACCGGCCAGCCCGATCTTGTGGTGCAGCAGACAGGCGGGCAGCCTTTGTTGATGCCACATTGGTGTAGCTGATACCGCTGCCGGGCATGTCCAATGTGGTGTGCCGCTTGCCATGCCCCAGCGTAACGCGGGCACCGCGTGTGCCAAACGAGGTGCTGATACCTTTGCGGCTGAGGTTGAGCGTGACAGCGGGCAGGAGCCGGATGCGTTTTTGAAATTTCCAACCCATATAAACCCCCTAATGTTTAGGTTTTAGCGGTGTGCCATTGACACCGGCCCGTGTTGAACCACATCGCCTTGCACCACATGACCATGCACGGTGCCATCAATGCGGATACTGCCCCGGCCCCCTGCTGCGCTCCTAGTCCGGGGCTTACTACTGGGGGCTGGTGTGGCCATAGCCGAACTGCCCAGACCCGCACTGAGCAGGGCCGCCGTTTGGATAAGGTTTTGTTTTGCCTCTGGGCCACAGCGTCGGTAGCTGTCGAGCAAAACCTGCTCTGCGGGGTCTATTGCAGGCATCGCTGGATTGCGCTGGCCGGTGAGGATGTAGAGAACGTCTGCGCCCTCAAGAGCGATCTTCGCTAGCACCTCCCCCCCCGGCACGGCTACCCCCCGCTCGTACTTCCCCCACATCTCGCGGGAGACACCACAACTGGCAGCCATCTCGTCTTGGTTTTTACCCAGCTGCTTTCTGGCATCACGCAACCTTTCAAAAAGAGAAGAAAAATTCATAAAGCACCTTGTCAAAGAGAACTAAAGTTCTCATAATTGCACACATAGCAAATCAATTTGACATACGAAAGGACGCAATGACCCCCGATCAAATCAAGCAGCAGTTCCGCGCCAGTGGCACCACCTTCACCCAGTGGGCCAAAGACCACGGCTACCGGCCTAACCAAGTACTGCGCGTGCTCAACGGCTTTGACAAGGGCACCCGAGGTGCTGCCCACGACATCGCCGTGAAGTTGGGCCTCAAGCCAGACCAGACCAAGACCACGGCCTGAGACCCATCTCCAACTGCTTATTCGGAAGGATTTTCACACATGGCATCTGCAATGAACGAATCGGCTGCCACCTTGGCAGGCCCTATTCGCAAGACTTGTGAGCTATTTCGCCTTTTGGCAGGCCACGAGGTGCTCGGCTTGGCACCCGGAGAGATTGCCAAGGGGCTGGATGTAGCACCAAGCTGGGTAAGCCAGAACCTGCCTGCGCTCGCCAGCACAGGGTTTGTAGAACAGGTAGCCCATACCAAACGCTGGCGTTTGGGCGTGCAGTTTGTACGCATTGCCGTCACCGTGGGTAGCAACCTGAATGCGGCCAAACGCCAACTGGACGACTTGAGCCAGCGCTATAGCGTTCCCGTCGGTGATGCCGCAGGCATTGACCAGCGCTATCGCTCACACAGCCACAGCGCCGAAGCCTTGGCCGAGCGCAACCCCCGCTAACCCTAGTCCTTACTTTTTTGGAGATTTACCTATGTCACGCCATCCCCCGGCTCTACCAGTCGTGGTCGTTGACGACCGTACCCTTAGCCTGCCTTTGGATGCCACCAACCCGGTGGATCAATTGGCCATGCTGACTATGGATGCCAGCACCAAAGCCAAAGAGGTAGCCCGCCAAATGGGCTACCAAGGCAGCATGACAGTCGGCGCTTTGGAAGATGAAATTCGCTTCTACCAAAAGCGCACTGTCGAAGCGATTTTGGAAACGGGCAAGCGCCTATTGATCTTGAAGGAATTAACACCGCATGGGGAGTTTACGCAGCGGGTGGAGATGCTGGGGTTCACAGAACGCACCGCCCGCCGCTTCATGCAGGTAGCTCAAAAAACCAGCAAATCGGCCAATTTGGCCGTTTTGGCAACCCAAGTCAAAAACTCTAGTGCCTTCTTGGAATTGGTTACCCATGACGACGATGTACTCGACAGCATAGCTGAACTCGATGGTATTGACCGCCTGAGTGCCAGCCAATTGCGGGCCAAGGTGCGCGAACTGGCTGGAGAAAAAGAGGCCGTCGAGAAGCTAGTGGCCGACAAAAACACCAAGATTGACCGGCTGGAACGCGAAAAGCAACTTATCCAAAAACTTCCCCCGAACGAAGTGATGGAACAGATGATGAAAGAGGCCACCGCCATCACCCGTGATGCGCTGGGGGCTATCCGAGGTGGCCTGCGCCAAGCACTCCAAGCCCTGAACGATGCCCCCGATGGCACAGACAAGACTGTGTTTATGGCTGGTTTGGTCGGACAGGTGCAGGCCGATCTGAATGCGCTGCGCGAGGAATTCAACTTGCCCGATGTCAGCACTGCTGCCGATGCTGCCCTAGCTGCCGAAGTGGCGCAATGGGCTAAATAAGCCACACACGCACCCCAACGATGCTGCTCAACCCCGTGCAAATCCAGCGCCTGACGCAGATCGCCCAGGCAGCCGCAGCCGCCCCGAATGGCGGCAAGCAAGCCATCTACGACACAGCCTGTCGTGAGCTGTGCGTGAGCCGCGCCACCCTCCACCGTTACCTGAAAAAAGTTACCGTGAAACCCGAACGCAAACAACGCAGCGATGCGGGCGATGTCTCACTCACCCGCGACGAGGCCATTGCCATCAGCGCCATGCTGATGGTCAGCCACCGCAAAACCAAAAAACGCCTGATGTCCATCGGCCAAGCCGTGGAAATGCTGCGCGCCAACGGCGAAGTGCGGGCAGAGCGCATTGACCCGGCCACGGGTGAAGTCAAGCCCTTGTCGGACTCTGCCGTTGCCCGCGCCCTGCGCGCTTACAGCTTGCACCCCGACCAGCTCAACCGCCCGGAACCCGCTGTAGAACTCCAGAGCTTGCACCCTAACCACGTTTGGCAAATTGATGCCTCGCTGTGCGTGCTGTATTACCTCAATGCCCGCACCCCTGCCGAATCGGGCCTGCAAGTGATGGAGCATGACCAGTTCTATAAGAACAAGCCTGCCAACCTCAAGCGCATCGAGTCCGACCGGGTGTGGTCGTATGAGGTCACTGACCACTACAGCAGCACCATCTTTGTCCATTACGTGCTGGGGGCCGAGAGCGGGGTCAATCTGGCCGAGAGCTTTATGGCGGCCATTGGGCAGCGGGAGGGCGACCCGTTCCACGGTGTGCCTTTCATCCTGATGATGGACATGGGCAGTGCCAACACCAGCGGCCTGTTTGCCAATTTGGCACGGCGCTTGCAGGTCAAGCTGATTGCCCACGCCCCCGGCAATGCCCGCGCCACGGGGCAGGTAGAAAAGGCCCGTGACCTGATCGAACGCAGCTTTGAAAGCGGCCTGCGTCTGCGCCCAGTGGCTGATTTGGCAGACCTCAATGCCCAAGCCCAACGCTGGGCGCGTTGGTACAACGCCAACAAGGTACACACCCGCCACGGCAAAACCCGGTATGACCAGTGGCTGACCATTACTGCCGAGCAGTTGCGGCTGGCCCCGCCGCTGGAGATGTGCCAAGAGTTGCTGACCCATACGCCGGAGCAGCGCAAAGTCACCGACACCCTGACGATCAGCTTCAAGGGCAATGAATATGACGTGCGCCATGTACCGGGGGTGATGGTGGGCGAGAAGCTGCACATTGCCCTCAACCCCTATGTGCCTAATGCTGCCACGGTGGTGGATACCGATGCCGACGGCAATGAGTTGCTGCACACCATCCCACTGGTGGCGCGCAACGAGGCCGGGTTCCGGGTGGATGCCAATGTGATTGGTGAAGACTGGGCGCGTCCGGCCAACACGGCACTGGAAGCCAACCGCCAAGAGGTTGAGCGCTTTGCGATGGATGCAACCACTGATGAAGAGGCCAAAGCCCAGCGCAAAGCCAAGGCGGTGCCCTTTGGTGGCCGCATTGACCCCTTCGCAGTGATCGACCAAACACCTGAACGCAACTACCTGCCCAAACGTGGCACCGCGCTGGCCCCTAATGCCAATAGCAGCCGCGCACCAACCCGCGTGCGTACTTTGAGCCAATTTGAAGCAGCCCAAGCACTGGTAGCCCGTGGCATGACGATGGGCCAAGAGCTTGTGACCACACTGCGCAACCAGTACCCCGATGGGGTGCCAGAGGATGAGCTAGATGCCCTGCAAGCACGCCTGACAGTGCGCGGCAGCTTGCGTGTAGTGGCAGGGGGTGGCCTATGAACCTGAGTCTGACCTTGCAGCAACTGGGCCTGAGCCAGCGCGAAGTGGCCTTGCATACGGGATTGAGCCAATCAACCGTTAGCCGCATCAACACAGGGCAATGGCCTGCCCGCAATCCCCATCAAGCACGCAAGCGCCTCGAACAGTGTTTGCGTCACTACGGTGCCAGCGCCGAGCAACTGCTGGCCCTGTTTGCCCGTTCGACAAAGAAATTGGTGCCGCAGGTCTCGAACACCTGCAGCACCGTCCCCGAGGTCTCTTTGGAGGCCCAAATCAACCCTAGCAATGAGGAAGACCCGATGCTACTGCAAAACGAATCTTTAACCCCTGAAGCCCGCAAGCACTTTACTTTGCCGCGCAATCCGTTTGTGGATGACGTGCAAAGCCCGGACGATGTTTATCAAACCCCCAGCGTGCGCTACGTGCGGGCTGCACTGATGGATTGTGCCCAACACCACGGTTTTGTGGCGGTGGTAGGAGAGAGTGGTGCGGGCAAGACCACGCTGGCCGAGGACTTGGAAGAGCGCATCAAGGCCGAGCGCCGTGATGTGCTCATCATCCGGCCCTATGTGCTGGCGATGGAAGAAACCGACAGCAAGGGCAAAACGCTTAAAAGCAGCGCCATTGCTGAAGCCATTGCCCGTGCGCTCAACCCAACCGCCATTCTGCCCAGCAGCCCACAAAAGCGATTTGCCCGCGTGCATGAATTGCTCAAGGCCAGCCGCAATGTGGGGCGGCACCATTTGCTGCTAATTGAAGAGGCCCATTGCTTGCCCACGGCCACGCTCAAGCACTTGAAGCGATTCTTGGAGCTGAAGGACGGGATGCAGCGGCTGCTGGGCATTGCCTTGATTGGCCAGCCAGAACTGCGCGAACGACTGAGCGGCCACAACGCAGAGTTGCGCGAGGTGGTGCAACGCTGTGAAGTGGTTGAGTTGGAGCCGCTGGATATTGAACTAGAGGGCTACCTGCGTCACAAGTTGGGCCGCTTTGGCATCCAGTACGACACTGTGATGGCTCCGGATGCGGTAGATGCCATCCGCGCACGCTTGATCCATATGCCCCGTGGGGGACGCGCCTCGGATGCCCGCAGCATTTGCCACCCGCTGGTAGTGAATAACTTGGTGTGCCGGGCGATGAACGCTGCTGCTCGCACGGGCTGGCCGCTAGTGGATGCCCAAGTGATTGCAGGGTGCTGACATGGTGAGCGTTCAAATCCTGCGCCGTAGCCTGTGCGCTGCACTCGCCACAGCAGTGTCGGTGGTGTGCGCTGCGATGGCTGCGGCGGCGGCTGTCGAGCGGGCAGCTACCAGCGATGACCGAACTTTGGTGACAGCCGTAGCGGTAGCACTGGTGCTAGGTGCCCATATGCTGCCAGCGCTGGCGCGCCGCCACCGCTTGGCACAGGCCTTGTTTATGGGCTGTGTAGCGGCAACGCTGTACCACCACGCCCATTACTTTGCTGGGGTGCAAGAGCGGGTCGGCGCGCAACGGGCCGCAGTGGTAACGCCCAGCGGACACGCACAGGCGTTACAGGCAGAGTTGCAGGCCCATGTGGCTACCCGTGCCTTGCCTGTGGTGGCTGCTGATTTGGCCCAAGCCAGTGCCAAATTAGCACAGGCACAAGCTGGGTTGGCACGTTGCACGGCCCAGTCGGGTGAGCGTTGCCACAGCGCCCAAGCCAGTGTGCTGGCTGCCGACGCACGGGTGCAAGCGTTGCAAGACGAGCGCTCCAGCGCACAACGTGCCACTGCGCTGCGCATCCAACTGGCCGATGCCGCTGCCGGGCAAGATCGCCAGCGGGCAGCACAGGCTACCGACCCAGTGGATGCCCGTTTGGCATCTATCACTGGGCTGGAGGTGGGCACGGTGGCATTGGCATCGGCCTTGGTGCAAAGCCTGCTGCTGGAGCTGATGGCAGCCCTGCTGTGGACTCTGGCCCTGCCCGTTCCAACGGCTGCCCAACCCGTAGCCGTAGCCACCCCAGCAGTGGCTGCCGCTGTGCCACCGATCAGCCAGCCAGTAACGCTGCCACCAGTTCCTCCTACCGCACTGCCTGCTCATGCTGGCGGACTGCCCCTTTTGCAACGAGAACGCATCCAACGCTTGGCTGTGCGTTGGCGATGTTGGCCCAGTCAGTGGCATGACAGCCTGACTTCATTCATACCTCCCGCGCTTATTCAAAAACTTTTCCGAAAGATTCGCCATGACTTCCAGCACCACTCCCGTGCCACAACGCAACCACCATGCCATGCGGGCGCAACGCCTTCTTGAGCACATTGCCAGCCGAGCACCGTATGGCTGCCGCCTGCCGGAGCTGGCCGAAGTGGAGTTTGGCTTTGCCCACCACGTCAGTGATGGCGCTTTGAGTAGGTTGGTTAACAGCCTCAACCGACTGACCCGTGAAGGGTGCTTAACCATGCGCGGTGATGGCCCTACCCAGTGCTGGTACAGCGCAGCGCAACAGGAGGCACCGCGTTCTTCCGTCGTACCGCCTCGGCAGGTGCAGGTAATGGCGGGGCACTACACACCAGTTTCTTGGCAGCCTGCACGGGCGGGGGCACAGGAGCACTTGGGCGCACCCAGTCGCCGGGGTGATGAGCGCCTAGCGCATCGGGGCGGCTATGTGCAGGGCTGACACGCTGACCTTCAACTTTTACCCACTACCCATAGGAGAAATCTAACATGACTGAAACCACTACTATCCCCACTGGCTACTGGCAAGATGCCAATGGCAATTTAGTGCCCGAGAGCAAGATCAAGGACATTGACAAGTTGCGTCACCAAGTCGTCACCGATTTGTGCCGTATGGCCCAAGCCAACTCTGCGAGTCTGGCTAAATTCAAACTGGATGCCATGCAAGAGGTAGCGGCACTGGTCGCCACCAGCTTAGAACAGTACGGCGTGAAAAGTGGCGGCAACAAGGGTAATGTCACTCTGGTGAGTTTTGATGGCAAGTTCAAACTAGTGCGCCAAATGCAAGACCGGATTGTCTTTGGCGAGCAGCTGATGGCTGCCAAGGCACTGATTGACGAATGCGTGCAAACTTGGAGCCAAGGAGCCAGTGACAACATCCGTGTGCTGGTTAACCACGCCTTTCAGGCCGACAAGGAAGGCAAGATCAACACAAGCCGGGTGCTAAGCCTGCGCCGTTTGGACATCAAGGATACGGCTTGGCAGCAGGCCATGCAGGCCATTGCTGACAGTATGCAAACGGCCAGCACCAAGCCGTATATCCGGTTTTACCAGCGCAATGAGGCTACGGGTGAGTACTTGCCCATCAGTTTGGATGTAGCCGCCGTGTGAGACCCTGATTCATAGCGATTCCTAGGCCATTTTTAGCCCCAAAAAGGCTAAAGATGGCCCCGCGCTAGTTCAACACTTTTTAACGGCCCTACGGGCCTTTTTTGGGGGAATGCCATGTCCAAGCATATTGCTGCCATCCATGTGCTCAAGTCCAAGTTGCAGCTATCGGATGACGATTACCGGGTGCTGCTGTACCAACTCACAGGAAAAACCAGCAGCAAAGCCATGAGCGAGGCTCAGCGCTACCAAGTGCGAGACCATTTACAGCATCTGACCGAGTGCATGGGCTTGGCCCCGGCCACAGCCCGATGGCCCATGTCGGTGGCCGCCTTTGCCCAAGCCAAGGAAGATGCAAGTCCGAAAGAGCGCAAAGTGTGGGCACTGTGGCACCAGTTGGGACGTTATGGCTTGCTATGCAACACCAGCGCACAGGCACTCAATGCTTGGGTGGAACGTACAGTGCATATCAGTGCGTTACGCTTTGCCACTAGCACTCAACTGGATACGCTGATTGAGGCATTAAAACAATGGCAGGAGCGTGGACATGATGGCAAGGTTGTTTGATCGCATCGACTTGAGTGCCGTAGGGGCTGAACGTCTGAGGCCACTGGAGGCGCTGATGACACCCGAGTGGCCCCAAGTGTGGCGCGACTTTGCCACCAGTCATTACCTGACCTTGCTGTCGGCACCGGGAGCCAACAAGGTTCCTATGCCCCAATTGGCCAGCTTGGCGGTGGAATTGGCCCGTGGCATCGCGCAAGACCTGAGTGGTACCCAACCATACATCCCCAGTGGTGAGCGGCTGCATGTCAATGCCAGAACGCAGCGCGTCATGACATTATTGGAGCAGGGTCAGGGCTACCATGAAGTGGCAAAGGCTACCGGACTGACGGCATCACGCATTCGCAAAATTGAGACTAAACAGCGTCGCCAGCAGGTGGCGGCACGTCAGGGTTGTTTGCTTCTGGATTGAGTTTTCCCTGTACGGTTGCACCCTGCCGCGCTTTGCGTGTGCGGGGTTTTGGTTTTTGGCTTGTCATCTGAATTTGTCGCCTGCCATTGGTGACGAACGCAGGGTATAGGCGACAGTGCAGGTATGTCCAGCCCTGCACCCACCGTTACACCTCCACAGACTCCACCATCGGCACTGCTCCCTGATGGCATTGAGATTTTCCGTACCGGTACGCACATTGACGATGCGGGTGTAGCGCACCATTTTTCCAAGGCTGATCTGGCTGCAATGGCCAGCAGCTACCAGCCCGCGCTGCGCGAAGCCCCGCTGACCGTAGGCCACCCCAAAGATAACCTGCCCGCCTATGGCTGGGTGCAGTCGCTGGCTACCACGCCTGCCGGCACTTTGGCCATGAACGCAAGTCAGGTCGAGCCACAGTTTGCTGAGATGGTGGCTGCTGGGCGCTTCAAAAAGCGTAGTGCATCGTTTTACCCACCAAATTCCCCGCACAACCCGACACCGGGCCAATGGTATCTGCGCCATGTGGCCTTTCTTGGCGCGCAGCCACCTGCCGTGCCGGGGCTGAAAGACATCCAGTTTTCTCAAGGTGACGCTACCGGCGACGCCATTCACTTCTCCGAACCGCTGACACAAGGACACGACACCTCTATGAAGACAATTCAAGAACAACTCGCGGAAGCTCAGGCCCAAGCTGCTGCCGAAAAGGCAGCCCGCGAAAAAGCCGAAGCACAGGCCCGTACCCACCAGCAAGCAGCCGAGCAGGCCCAAGCCCAAGCCGCGTCGTTTGCAGAAAAAGCCCGTGCTGATCGCCATGCCGGGTTTGTCTCGTTTGCGCAGGCACAGGTGCAAGCTGGCCGCCTGCTGCCCAAAGACCAAGACATGGCCGCCGCCACCTTGAATGTGCTGGCCGATGCCCACCCCGTGGAGTTTGCTGAAGGCGATGCCACCCGCAAGGTCAGCCCCGCGCAATGGCTGCAAGACCTGATTTCTCGCGCTGCCCCAGTGGTCAGCTTTGGCGAATTTGCGCGCACTGGTGGCCAACAGACGCAGCTGGGCACGGCCCGTGGCAAGTCGGATGCCGAGATTGACCAGGCAGCCCAGCACTACGCCCGCCAAAACAAAGTTTGCTACGCCGAGGCGCTGACCGCCGTGACCTCCAGCTTCACCACCAGCGCCTGACCTCGAAAAGGAAGCATCGACATGATGACCCCCGAACAAATTCGCCTCAAGCAGAACCCGATCCTGACCAGCTTGCTGCTGGGCTTGGGTCAAGGCAGCTTTATTGCCGAGCGGCTCTTTCCGCGCCTGCCTCAAGTGTTGAGCAGTGTGCAGTTGGCGCAGATGGGTGACGAGCGCCTGCGCCGCTACAACTTGCGCCGCGCTCCGGGCGCAGCCACCAAGCGCGTCAACATCAAGTATGAAGGTCGTACCTATACGGTGGATCAGTATGCGGTGGATGTGCCCATTCCACGCGAACTGCTGCGTGAAGCCGACGAATCGCGCAAGCTGCAAGTGGGCAACTATCTGGACATTTCGCGCATCGCCATGGTGACAGCCAACGACATCTTGGCGCTGGACTATGAAGCCGAGGTGGCCCAACTGGCAACCAATCCGGACAGCTATGCCAGCGGTCATGCGCTCGTCTTGTCGGGTAGCACCAAGTGGAGCGCCGACACAGGCACGCCGGTGACGGACATCCGCGCTGCTGCCGACACCATCCGCAAGAAGATTGGTAAGCGGCCCAATCATTTGACGCTCAGTGCCGATGCCGTACAGGCCATCACGCTTAATAAAGAGGTGAAGGCGTACCTGTCCAACACCCAGACCGGCCCGGCCACTTTGGATCAGCTCAAAACCATTTTGAACGTGGCCGAGATTGTGGTGGGTGATGCGGTCTGGATTGACGACAGCGATACGGGCCGCGACGTCTGGGGCAACAACGCAGTGCTGGCCTATGTGCCACGCATTGGTGGCAATGGTGCCGACATCAGCTTGGCTGAACCCGGCTTTGGTTTTACCAATGTGATCGAAGGTCACCCGTTTGCTGAAACACCGTACTACGAGAACGGCAGCAAGAGCTGGATTTATGGCGCGACTTATGAGCGCCGCCCGAACATTGCCTACAACGGCGCGGGCTTCCTCTTTACCAATACAAAGTGAGCACTATGTCTACCATCATTGCCCAAGTGCCAACCGCCGTTATGGTCGATGGCGAGCGTGTGGTTATCCAGCCCGGCAAGCCCTTGCCACGAATGACGAACCACGACGAGCGCGCACTGCTGCAAGCCGGTGCGGCTACGAACACCGAAGACGCTGCCGCATTAGAGCAAGCCCAGCAGCGTGAGGTCGCACAGGGCAACGCGGAGTTTGAGGCACAGCGCCAAGCGGTGCAGGAAGCACAAGCATCCACTGAAAACCCGTCTACCAAACCCACAGCCAAAACCAACGGCAAGGCTGCCGCTGTGGCTGAATAACAGGAGCTGTTGATGGCAACACAGAACAACACCGGGCGTCAGTACGACAAGCGCCATGCTGTCACAGTAGTGGCCACCACCGCATTGTCTGCACACCGCTGGGTGGCTTATGACGGAGGCTACCCTACTACGGATGGTGGAGCCAAAGATGCGCAGGGCGTGAGCGAACATGCCGCCTCTGTGGGAGAGGCGGTCAGTGCGATTACTGGCTACAGCGCCTTGATTGAAGTGGCCGAACCTATCGCCTTTGGGACGATGGTCAAGCCCGATGCCACAGGCAAGGCAGCAGTGGGCACCAGTGCCGACCATGCGGGCCGCGCGTTGGGCACAGCTACAGCAGCAGGCCAGTTGATCGAAGTGCAGTTACTGCGCCACAGCCACGCTTGATGCCATGAACTACGCCAGCGTTCAGGACATGATCGACCGCTTCGGTGGGCCGGAGATGGTTCAGCTCACTGACCCGGAGATTGTGTCCGTCCAAGTTGCCAAGGCACAGCGTGCCATTGACGATGCACAGGCATTTGCTGATGCGTTTGTTGGGCGCGCTTACCGACTGCCGTTACCGGGCTGCGCCAAGCCAACACCGCTGCCGGGGGATGTAGGTGCTGTCACCTATACACCGCCGCCGCAGCTCACCCGCATCGTGTGTGATGTGGCCCGTTACTACCTGTACACGGCACTGGCACCCGAGCATGAGGTGTATCTGCGTTACAAGGCTGCCGAACGGGAATTGCAAGCCATTGCCGATGGCAAGGCGGTGCTGGCCTGCCCTTGGGGCGGTGTGCCGGGGCCATTGGTGGCAGGGGATGCACCCGGTGATGCAGAAGTGTTCCACCAATTCAGCGCACGCCAATGCACTGATGACAGCCTGCGGGGCTTTGCATGAGTACCCACGGCTTGTCCAAAGAAGAGTCCAACGACTTCATGGCGTTGGAGCCGCATTTGGTGGAGCTAGTGCGCGCTGCTGTAGCGGGTATGAACCCGGCAGTGCATGTGCTGACGGCAGCCGACTTAGCTGATGTGCTGGAGAGCCAGCAGCAAACACCCGCGATCCATGTGATTTATGGCGGCTACCAGATTGCCGAAGACTTGGGCACCTCATTAATGTTTCACCACACTTGGTATGTGGTGGCAGCGGTGCGCAATGTGGCCGCTGTACGAACGGGTCAAGTGGCCCGCCGGGATGCTGGTGCGCTGGCGGCACGGGTGATGGGGGCGTTGACTGGGGCCAGCGTGCAGGGGGCCGTCAGGCCGCTGAATTTGATCTCGCCGCCAGCGGCGCACTACCAAGGCGGGTTTCAGTACCTGCCATCGGCCTTTCTGGCCCAGACCATTTTTCACAAATCCATCTAACAGATAGGAGACCGCAATGGCCGCCACTGATATTGTTAAACGCATTTACGCCCCCACCGCTCTTGTTGGGCAAATCTACGCCGCGCCCTATGGCACAACGAACCTACCCCCGATTGGCAATGTACTGGAAGCTTCGGTGGAGTACAAAGAAAGCGTCGAATCACAAGACGACATGACGCAACTGGGCGGGGGCAAACACGGCGAGCGTCGCCGCGTTACCGACATTACCTTTAAAGCCAAGCTGGCCGACCTTAATGTGGTCAATCTGGCCCGTGGCGTTCTGGGCACGATAGAGCCACAAAACGCGGGCAGCGTGGCAGATAAACCCTACACCGTGGCTCGTGGCACTTTGATTCCGCTGCCCCATGCGGGTGTCACCAATCTTTTGCTGAAAAAGGGCACGAATGTGGTGGCAGCTGCGGGTAACTTTGACCTGCTGCCTGAAGGCATCCGCATCCGTGCTGATGCCATAGTTCTGACCGATGGCGATGCCATTACCGTCAGTTACGACTACGCAGATCAGGTGGTAATTGAGGCCCTGACGGCCAAAGCGCCCGAGCTGGTGATCCGTTTCGGGGGCTTGAACGAGGCCGACTCAGGCCGCCCCGTGCTGATTGACCTGTGGCGCGTGAGCCAAAGCGTTACCAAAAAGCTGGCGCTACTACAGGCCAAAGGCTTTGCTGCGCTGGAAATTGAAGGCAGTTTGCTGCAAGACCCGACCAAGGTGGCTGTGGGCATTAGCCGCTATATGCGTACAACACACGTGTAAATTATGGCAATCAAGCCACTCGAAATCCTTATTAATGCCAAAGACAATGCCAGCGGCATTCTGGAGGGTCTCAATGGCAAGCTAAAGGCGGTGGCTGCGGCGATTGCCGCCTATTTCACCATCGACGCATTTGTAGGCGCGGTACGTGGAGCTGCTAATTTTGAGACGGCCATGAGCCGGATTCAGGCCGCGACCGGTGCAAGCGCCGCTGAGATGGCGGCTTTTAGGGCCGCCGCAGAAGCCGCAGCTGCCACTTCTAAATACTCGGCCACCGAAGCCGCTGGTGCACTGGAAGGTCTGGCCAAGGCCGGTTTGAGTGGCAAAGAAGCCATCGCAGCCCTGCCCGCCGCGATGAACTTGGCGCAGGCCGGGGATATATCGCTGGCCACTGCCAGTGAGCACCTGACCAGTGCCATCTTCAGCATGGGTCTGAAGTTCTCCGATACCGCCCGTGTTGCCGACGTGTTCTCCAAAGGAGCCAACGAGTCCAAAACCAGCGTCGATGGGCTGGCATCGGCCTTTAGCTATGCCGCGCCCGTTGCCAAAAGCATTGGCCTGAGCTTGGAGGGCACCACGGCCATCATCGGGCAGTTTGCGTCCGCTGGCATTGATGCCAGTCGGGCCGGTACAGCGCTCAATAGCATCTTGTCGCAGTTTGCCGACCCGGCCAGCAAGTTCCGCGAAGAGCTTGCCGGTATCGGTATCACTACAACCGATTTTGAAAAAGCTTTGCACCAGCTGTCTGATGCTGGTGTCAAGGGCGAGAAAGCCGTCCGCGCAGTCGGTTTGGAGGCCGGCCCGGCACTGCAAGCGGCACTAAACCGGGGTATGCCAGCTTTAGACGAACTCAAAGCCAAATTGATGAGTTCCGAGGGCAGTGCGGCGGCGGCAGCCAAGGTGATGGGCGACAACCTCAATGGGGCGATGGGCAAGCTGTCATCGGCATGGCAGGCAGTAACGGTGGCACTGGGCACTCCCGTGCTGCCCGTGCTTAAAAGCGGTGTCGATGAGCTGGCTACCGCTATCCATACTGCCGTCACCAATGGCACGATCGCCCGGTTCGGTGAGGCACTGGCAACGGCATTTCAGTCGGCCATTACGTGGGTGCGGGCGTTTGCCGCTGAAACCGATTTCAAGAAAACTGCTGCCGATATGCAGGCGTTTGCCGCCCGTGCAGGCGAGGTTTTTGACCAAATTGGTCAGTACGCCACCAACGCAGGGAACATCGTCAAGTTCGTTTATGGCGTGATGTCGGCAGGCACCAACGTGGTGTTAGGCGCTATCTATGGAATGGGTGCAGTGTTCGCTGCTGAAGCCAGTGCTATTCAATCTGGCCTTGCCACCATCCTGACTGCGTTCGCAAAAGTTACGCCTGGTTCCATCTCACAAGGATTTAAAGAAGCAGCGGCTGAGATTAAATTATCTTCCGAAGCCACGGCAGCAGCATCGAAAGCCTTGGCTGAAAAATCCAAGCAGTCTTTTTTAGATGTCGCAGATGGTGCGAAATTGGCCCGCGAAGGGGCGGCTGGGCTTGCCGAGCAATCGCAAAAATTAAGCACGGCTACCGCTGGCATTGCACCGGCTACCAAAGCCGCAGTGCTGTCTATTGAGGAATTGCGCAAAGCAGCGACCCAAGAAGGTGACGCATGGCTTGCAGTAGCTGAAAAACTGGCAGTGGTAACGAAGGCTACTGAAGAGAAAGCAGCGGCTGATAAAGCTGCGGGAGATGCCATTCAGCTTTTGTGGCAAAGTTATGTGGAACTGGTGCAAAGCGGTGATTTACAAGCTGCTGCGGGGGTCATGCGATCTATTGAGAAAGCACAGACAGACGCAGGCAATGCGGCCAAAAAGTCCGCAGAAGAGGTGAAGGCAGCATCTAAAGCGGTAGAGACGGCTATCGCAGGCATTGCGCCCGCCGCAAAAACCGCGACCGATGCCACGGATGTCTTGCGCGAGGCTGCGATCAAAGAGGGGGATGCGTGGCTTGCCGCTGCTGAAAAACTAGAAGTAGCAAAGAAGGCCACCGATGAGCATACGGCATCGACCAAAGCAACGGCCAAGGCGGTGGAGTTCCTGCGCGATAACTACGCAGAGCTAATGCAGCGTGGCGACTTGCAGGCCGCAGCTTCCGTGCTGGAAACCATCAGGAAAGTGCTTTCCGGTGTTAATGACGAAGCGAAAAAATCAACGCTCAGTGCTGCTGAAGCGGCAAAGGCTTACGAAGACGCTTTCACCAAGCTGAAAATCACCAGCGCCGAAAGCCAAAAAGCGACAGCAGCATCGTTTAAGGATGCCTACGAAACCATCCGCGATTCAGGCAAAGCCACCGCGCAAGACCTGTCTGCTGCCTTTGCCGTCTACACAGAAAAGGCTATTGCTGCCAATGGTGGCGTAGCCAGCGCAGCCATCAAAGCGGAAGCGGCCATGCGCGGCTATAAAATTGAGATCAACGACACGGGAATGGCCAGTCTGAAGCTGATCACCATCACCAATGGCGAGGCCGCAGCTTTTGCCAAAGCAGCCGATGCCATCAAAACAAAGTCTGCTGCTGCAAGGGCCGCATCTGACTTGGCAATTTCTGGTTTGAATTTGCGCAAAGCCGAATTGGATGCAGAAATCAGCATGGCCGTAGCCAGTGGCAATACCCGGCTGGCTACACAGCTCAAGATTGAGCAAAAGCGCATCGAGATCCAGATTATTCAAGCAACTGTCAAAGCCCAGATATCCGAGGCTGAGGCGGCCATTGCTGTGGCAAGAGCCAAATACTCTGAGCTTGAAGCGTCAGGCAATCTGACGGTTGAAAAAAGTTCTGAAATTGATACATCCATCAAGTCGGAGCGGGCAAAGATTAATGAGTCGAAAGCGCGTGGCGAATCAGTGCGTGTACTAGAGCGTGTTATGGACTTTCCTGATTGATTTATTCTTGCGTCCAACATGAGCAGAAAGTCCTATCCCAGTGATGT